>DYNS01000352.1 GCA_020720965.1 Anaerolinea sp.
GGCGCTGCGATTGGTGGGGGAGTCCAGCCTTAGGGTGGTTTGTCCGTTTTCGGGCTTGGTCGGGTCGTAGGCGGGGTCGTATGCCAGGCGTAGGACCTCTTTTCCCCTGGTCAGTTTCAGGTGAAAGCGGGCGGAGATGGCTTCCAGTTCCTGAATTGCCTGGATGCGCCAGTGGATGATTTTTGCCCCGGCTTTGGTCAGTTCTGCATCCCAGTAATCCAACTGAGTGGGGTCTCCGCTGCGTTCTGCCAGGGCTTTGAGCAGGGCGTTGCGTTGTTCCAGGGTTTTGTGGTAGAGGCTGAGGTTTTCGGCGTAGCCGGGCAGGATTTGGGCGAGCGCCAGGTTGAGGTAGCGGCGGCGTTCTTCGGGGGCGCCCTCTAAAATTTGAGACATTTGGGGGATGAAGAGGGCGGCATTAAAACTGCCAATTGCCTGGGCGCTGCTGCGTTTTACCCCGTCTAGCAAAATTTCTTTACGGGCGCGCTGCTGATTGAGAACGCCGACAGGCTCCAGGATGATGCGGATTTCCAGGCGGTGATTGCGATTCTCGCGGGAGTAATCTGCTACGATGCGGGCGACTGCCAGGGGTTCGCGGGCGGCGAGGAAGTTGACAAGTTGCCTATCGCTGCGGGTTTGGAAGGAGGAAAAGGTAGCGAGGAAGTAGACTGCCTCCAGGATGCTGGTTTTTCCTTGCGCGTTGCTGCCTGCCAGCAAAATTGCCCGCCTGGGGATGTCTACATCCAGGCGGGCAAAGTTTCTGAAGTTGGTGAGCGAGAGGCGCTTGAGGTACATGGGGCTTAGACGTTGTCTTGGACGGGTCCTTCGGGTTGCCAGATTTTCTCTGCCAGGTCGGTGAAGAGTACCCCGTGCAGGTGGTCAATTTCGTGCTGGAAGATGCGGGCTGTCCAGTCTTTCAGGCGCAGGGTGACGGGTTGTCCGTGTCGGTTTTGCCCTTTTACGGTGATGGAGACGTGTCGGTCTACGTCTCCCAGCACGCCGGGGATGGAGAGGCAGCCTTCGGTGCCGCTGATTTTTTCGGCGGAGGCGCGGGGGATTTGGGGGTTGACGATGGCGTAGAGTTTTTTGGGGGCTTCTTCGGGGGTTTCGCTGTCTTCGTCTTCTTCGTTTTCGTAGTATTCCACCACGATGACGCTTTCCAGCACGCCAATTTGGGGGGCGGCCAAGCCTACGCCAGGTGCCTGGCGCATGGTTTCTACCATGTCGTCTATGAGGGTTTGGAGTTTTTCGTCAAATTGGGTGACAGTTTGGGTTTTGCGGCGCAGAACGGGGTCTGGGACTGTCACGATTTCTCGGATGCTCATGGGGTCTTTTTCTACCTTTCAGGGGGGGGCATTTTGGGGCATTTTACCCGGATTTTTGCTTTTGTTCTTTTTCTATCTCTTGCAGGGTGCTGTGATACATGGCGAGCCATTCTGCCATGCGTTTGCGCTCGGCGGCGGTTTCGTTGTCGTGTTTTTTGAGCATGAGAACTTGCATCCGGCGGATGATGTCCTCATGAACGGCGGGCGGGTCGGCAACATCGACAAAATCGAAGTGTGCGCCGCCGACCTCGATGTACACGGTGCCATAATTGAGCAGGTTTTCAATAACTCCCTCCCGCCGAAAGCTGCTGCTCAATATTCCATCCAGCGGGGCGGCTTTGCGGTCTTCGGTGCCGAAGGGTTTTTTGTAAACGTCTATAATTTGGTCGGCTGTGACCTGGTAATTGTCGTTTTTCCAGTCCAGCAGCCCGTATGCCCACCAGCCAAACACGACAGCAAGGACGATGAAGGCGGAGAGGATGAGCCAAGCGGGCGGGATTCCTGCCACGATGGGGTAGGCTATGAGCCCTGCGAGGGTGATGAGAAAGGTGATGCCTTGGGGAGCGGTATCCCGTAAAAAGACAAACCAGTGCTTGCGGTAGATGACCGTGCCACCGTTTTCGTAGCGCATCTGAAATGTGTCCCGCCAAAAGGTGCTGAGGGGGTTTTCCGGCTTTTTGGGGGCGGGTGCGGCGGCTGGAGCGGGTGCAGGGGTAGCGGGGGCAGGGGCTGCCGGTTTTTTTACGCCCAAACGGGCGCGGATGGCATCTTTGATGATTTCTTCATCGTGCTGCCGGGCGACTTCTTTGGTGCGGTTCCAGTATTCTTCTATCATGGCGGCGGCTTGGCGGGGATTGCGGATGAAGTCCATGCGGATTTGCCCGGTGTAGGTGCGGACGACAACCGCGCCGTAGCCAAAGATGCGTCCAAACTGGTCGGTTTCGGTGTTGACGGAGAGGATGGTCGTCATGGGGGCTTCGCGGCGGCTTTCGTACAAGCCAATCACTTTTTCCAGCCAGATGGCGCGTTGGTTGGTGACGATGTAGTAGTCGTTTCCCCAATCCAGGTATTTCCAGGTTCCCCAGGCGGCGGTTCCTACTGCCAGTAGCCCGCTGAGTAGCCCCATGCCAGCGCTGCTGAGCATGTATGCCGACCCAGCCAGAAAGAGGACGGGGATGACGAGCAGGGCGGGGATGGAGAGCGAGCGAATGAGCAAGAAGTAATGTTTGCGCGCCAGAAAGTAGATGATTTCGTTTTTTTGCAGCCAGTCGAAGCGCAGGTTGTTGGCTAACTGACGGCTGTCTATCATCAGGTCGAAGTTTTCGTATAGACCTTTGATGTTTTTGAGCAGGGTCTTAAAATCTTCGCGGTATAGGATGAGCAGGGTTGTGCCTGGCAGGGCTTTGGCGGTGGCGGTGCGGCGGTTACCCTTAAGAAGACCCATTTCCCCAAAGTAATCTCCTTTGTACAGGTTGGCAATTTGTTTTCCGTTTTGCACAACCTGAACTTGCCCGTTAAACACAAAATAAAACGAATCAGCGGGTTCGTCTTGGGCAAAGACTAACTCGCTTTCTTCGTAAGTTTTTGCTTTCATCGCGCCTGCAATCGAGGCGAGTTCGGTATCCCCTATGCCGCGAAAGAGGTGAGACTTTTTAAGCAGGTTTATGCGGACGCTGGTATCTGGCACGTTTGGATTCTAGCATTAAACGGCAGAAACGTGATGTTTTGGTTCTATTTCCAGCGCGGGGGCTGTTCATTTTTGGGTTTTGCTGCCATGCCAGCCGCCGGGTGATAGGTGGGTTCGGGGCGGGTGGGGGCGGAGGTGGTTTTGAGG
>DYNS01000046.1 GCA_020720965.1 Anaerolinea sp.
CATCAAGGCGCGCGGCCTCTCCTACCAGACCCTCACCAACGTCCCGGACTGGCAAAAAGACCTCTCCCTGCGCCAATGGCAGCGCGAAGCCACCATCGAACCGCCCCTGGTGGAAAACCTCGCCCTCTATTTTTACACCCTCGCCGGGCAAGAAAACACCGCCTATCCCCGCGCCGTCTCTGCCTCGTTCTGGCTGCTTGCCAGCCTGCCCCTGGCTCTCCTCGCCTACCGATTCACGCACTCCCGCGCCGCCGTCTTCACCGCTCTGACATTCTTCCTCTTCGCCCCCTACGGAATCCCTGCCAGCCGCGCCTTCCAACCCGACCCCCTCATGCTCTTGCTCATCCTGCTCTTCTGGCACAGCATAGACGTTTGGGCAACCCGTCCCCAATCCCTTCTATGGGCGCTTCTCAGCGGGCTTTGGGGAGGCTTGGCGATTTTTGTCAAACTCCCGGCGGTGTTTTTTGTCGTGGGTGCGGCAGCCGGTAGCATTCTTGCCCACATGGGCGTTTTGTCTGCCCTCAAAAACCCAAAAACATTCCTCATCATCCTGCTCGGCATTCTCCCTGCCGCCGCCTATCTTTTTTATGGGTTGTTCCTCTCCGGCTTTTTGGGGCAGCAGTTTGGCGCAAGGTTTTACCCGCAAATGTGGGTATCCGCCGCGTTTTACCTGCGCTGGTTTCTCAAAGCCAGCCAGGTGACCGGGACTCTGCCCCTCGCCCTCGCCTTACTGGCAGGCATCCTCGCCCAACCCAAACAAGCCGTGTGGCTCGCCTCCCTAGGGGCGGTTTACCTGCTATACGGTTTCACCTTCTCCCACCACATTGCCAGCCACGACTACTACAGCCTGCCCCTGCTCCCCCTCGTTGCCCTCAGCCTTGCCCTGCTCTCCGCCCCCGTCTGGCAAACCCTGCGCCCCCTCTTCAGCCGCCCCCAAAAGATGATGGCGGCAGCCCTGCTCCTCCTCAGCCTCAGCGCCCTCGCTACTCAACACATCCTCGCCCGCCGCGCCACAGACTGGCAAGCCCAAGCCCAAACCTGGGCAAACATCGGAGAAGCCGTGCAGCACCAGCCCGGAGTCATCGCCCTCACCACCGAATACGCCTACCCCCTCGCCTACTACGGCTGGCAAAACGCCGATTCCTGGCTCGCCTCGGTGGAAATACAAAACTTCCTCACCACCTGGAAGCGCCTCACCCAAAAGAAAGACTACTTCCTCGTCACCGACTTTGCCGAATTTACCCGCCAGCCCCAACTGCAAGACCACCTTTACAAAAACTATCCTCTCCTCTCCCAATCCAGAGACTACATCCTTTTCGACCTTGCGCACCCCTACGCCCCCTAACCGCCGTTGATAACCATCGTCACCCCCTCCTACAACCAAGCCCCCTACCTGGAAGAGACCCTCCTCTCCGTTCTCAGGCAGGGCTACCCGCATCTGGAATACTTCGTCATAGACGGCGGCTCCAGCGATGGCAGCGTAGAAATCATCCGCCGCTACGAGCGCCAACTCACCGGCTGGGTCAGCGAAAAAGACGAAGGGCAAGCCCACGCCATCAACAAAGGCTTCCAACGCGCCAGCGGTGAAATCATCGCCTGGCTCAACTCCGATGACACCTACCAGCCCGGAACCCTGCAAAAAGTGGAAGAAACCTTCCGACAAAATCCCCACATCGGAATGCTCTACGGCAATGTCCTCTCCATAGACGAACACAGCCGTCCCTTCAACCTGCAAACCTTTGCCCCCTACAACCTGCCAGACCTGCTCTCCTTTCGCATCATCAGTCAGCCCGCCGTCTTCATGCGCCGAGAAGTTTTGCAACAAGCCGGGTATCTCAACCAAAATTACCACCTCTTGCTAGACCATCAACTCTGGCTCCGGGTTGCAAACCTCGCTCCCATCCTGTACCTGCCCCAAACCCTGGCATCCGCCCGTTATCACTCCCAAGCCAAAAACCTCGCCCGCACCGCCGATTTTGGTAAAGAAGCCTTCCAAATTGTTCAATGGCTGCAAACCGAACCGGCATACCAACCCCTTTACAACCATCACCGAAACAAAATTCTGGCGGGGGCGCACCGCCTGAATGCCTATTACCTGTTGGAAGGCAGCTTCCCCCGCCAATCGCTACAGGCTTACGCCAACGCTTTCCGTTATAATCCGCCCACCGCCCTCAAAGAACTTCACCGCATTTTATACGCCCTCCTTTTGCCCTTGGGCGTTACCCACCTGCGTCAACTCTACAACCGCCTTCGCGCCGCCCTCAAAACCCGACCATGAACCCACCCACCTGGCTGTTTGGCTCCCGCAAAACCCTCACCTTTGCCCTGCTCCTCGCCTTCCTCCTCGCCCTCGGCATCCGTCTCTACGACCTCACCGACCTGCCCCTGGACTTTAACCCCACCCGCCAACTCTTCTCCATGCTCAAAGCGCGGGGCATGTACTACGCCCTCTCCCCCCACCTCCCCGCCTGGCAAAGAGAAATCGCCATTCAGCAATGGCAAGAATCCCCGGTCATCGAACCCCCTCTGCTGGAAGCCCTCACTGCCCTCAGTTACCTGCCTTTTGGCGAGAACCTTGCCATTCCCCGCCTTTACTCCATCCTCTTCTGGCTCCTGGGCGGAATTTTCCTATACCGCCTCGCTCAAGACCTCACCGACCCCAACGGCGCTTTCTTTAGCCTGCTTTTTTATCTTTTTCTGCCTTTTGGCATTTACGCCAGCCGTAGTTTTCAACCAGACCCCCTCATGGTCATGCTCACCCTTGCCGCTGTGTGGTCCATGTGGCAGTGGCGCACCCGCCCCGGCTGGAAGTGGGCGCTTACAGCCGGGATTCTCAACGGGCTGGCAATCCTCATCAAAAACGTTGCCGTTTTTCCCCTCCTCGGCGCAGCCTTGGGCATTGTTCTGGAGCGGGGCATCTTCTCCAGCCTCAAAGACCGCCAAACCTGGCTGGTTGCCGCCCTTTCCATTTTTCCGGCAGGGGCATACACCCTCTACGGCATTGGGAGTGGCTTTTTGGGGGGGCAATTCTCCAACCGATTTTTCCCGCATCTATGGAAAACCGCCGCTTTCTACCTGCAATGGAAAGGGCAGTTGGAGGGAATCTTCGGCTTTAGCCTCATCCTGCTTGCCCTGGCATCTCTCACACTCCTGCCCCGCCGACCCTTTGCCTTGCTCCTCGGACTCTGGGGCGGATACACCCTGTATGGTTTCACCTTCGCCTACCACATCACCACCCACGACTATTATCACCTGCCCCTCATCCCCATCGCCGCCCTTTCGCTCGCCCCTCTCGCTCAAGTGCTGACCAGGCTTGCCCGAACCCGTCAGAACCTGTTTTGGCTGCGCTCCGCCACCGCTTTGGGGTTGAGCCTCGTCGTAGCCCTGCAACTCTGGACCGTCCGCGTGGAACTGATACGCAACGACTACCGCGCCGATGCCGCCTACCAGTACAGCATTGGCGAAGCCCTGGGGCATACCAGCCAACCCAGCCTCAGCCTGGCGCAGGATTACGGCGACCGGTTGGAATATTGGGGCTGGCAGCCCAACACCCCCTGGCAAGATGCCAGCCTGCGCGCCCTGCGCGAAGCCGGCGGGCAAACTGTCGATTCGGCTGCCTACCTGCAACAAGCCCTGCCCGGCAAACGCTTCTTCATCATCACCCACCTTGCCCGCCTGGAAGCCGAACCCATCTTAAAAGAAACCCTCTACCAAAATTACCCCATTTACGCCCAGGGCAAAGGTTATGTCATCTTCGACCTGGCTGTGCCCCTCGCCCCCTGACCCGCTGGAGACGCCCCCTTGTCCTCCCTCCCCCTCCTCAGCATCATCACCCCCTCCTACAACCAGGCAGCCTACCTGGAAACCACCATCCGCTCTGTGTTGGAGCAAAACTACCCCCATCTGGAATACATCATCGTAGATGGCGGCTCCACAGACGGCTCGGTGGAAATCATCCAAAAATACGCCTCCCGCCTTGCCTGGTGGGTCAGCGAAAAAGACCAGGGACAAACCGATGCCCTTAACAAAGGTTTTGCCCGCGCCCAAGGACACATTATCGGCTGGCTTAA
Organism: Anaerolinea sp.; assembly: GCA_020720965.1. GTDB lineage: Bacteria > Chloroflexota > Anaerolineae > Anaerolineales > Villigracilaceae > UBA5195. Next base: position 4,071 of record DYNS01000046.1, read on the forward strand.
CTCAGACGACACCTACCAGCCCGGCGCACTCGCCGCCGCCGCCGCCTACCTGCAAGCAAACCCATCGGTTGGGCTGGTATACGGCGAAGCCAACTTTATAGACCAGGCAGGGCGCATCATCGGGCGTTTTCCCGCCGCCCAAACCGACTACGCCCGCCTGCGCCGGGGCTATGTTCACATCCCCCAACAAGCCGCCTTCTTCCGCGCCGAACACCTGCGTCAGGTTCTCCCCCTGGACCCCTCCTTCTACTTTGCCATGGACTACGACCTCTGGGTGCGCCTCGCCCAAATCAGCCGCCCCCAATACCTGCCGGGGCAGATGTGGGCAAACTTCCGCCTGCACGCCAGCGGAAAAACCATCAGCGCCGATGACCGCTGTTGGCCCGAAATGCTCAAAGTCCACTACCGCGATGGCGGCAGCTTCTTTGCCCCCCTCGTAGCAAAATATTACCTTCGCAAACTCGCCGCCCCCCTGCTCCACTGGCAGCGTCAGCGCAAAATGCAAAAACATAATCCATGAAAAATCTCTTCGCCCCCCCCAGCCTGCAAGACCTTCTGCGCCTTCTCCGCGCCTGGCGATTTTGGCTGGCAGGCGCTCTCATGGGCGCCATGCTCGGCGCAGGCGCATACACCCTCTTTCCCCCGGAATATCGCGCAACCGCCACCATCGTCATAGACTTTAACGCCGAAGAAGCCTGGGACGTGGAAAGCGACAAAGAACTCTTCTACTTTTTGGAAAGAGAAACCCGCAAATTGGAAGAACTCGCCTGGGCAGAAACAACCCTGCAACAAGTGGCGCAAGAAACCGGCTACAGCCTGCCCCAACTGCAAACCAAACTGCAACTCAGCCAGCCCGAAGACGGCGGCTGGCATTTTAACGCCCAAGACCCCAACCCCCAAATCGCCTCCCAACTGGCATCTGCCTGGGCAAGAACCTTTGCCAGCCAAACCAGAGCCGGAATACAAACCGCCATCCAACTCCGCGCCGCCTTGCGCCAACTGGAAGAAAACCCCGCCGACCCCAACCTGCCCGCCAAAATTGAGCAGTTCCAAGCCCAATCCCTCGGCATCACCCCGGAAATGCAAATCTCCGAAGCCCAACCCTCCGCCCTGCCCACCCAAAGAAAGACTCCCCTGGAGGCATACCTGCTTGGCGGGGCTTTCTTCTTCCTCAGCCTTAGCGCCTTGCTGGTCTTATTTGCGCCGCCCCCCACCCGCCATGCCCCTTAAACTCCCCACCCTTACTTTGGGGCAAGGGAGCCGGGCATTGTGGGCGCTCACCCTCCTCAGCCTGCCCATCACCAGTTTTCGTTACCTGCCCTTCCTTGGAACAGGCACGACTGTCCGCCCTTTGGCAGTCTACCCCCTCGCCATTTTGCTTCCCCTTCTGCTCTTACGCATCTGGAAGAAGGAAATCGCCCGTCCCCTGCCAGGGACTTTGGTAGCCCTGGCAGCCTTCCTGCTCGCGGCGCTTGCCTCCACCGCCCTGGGCATGATTCTTGCCCCCCTGCCCCTGCGTGGCGTGGAATACGCCGACCGCGCCCTGCGCTCCCTCCTTACCCTGGGGATGGGGCTTGCCTTCTTCCTCGCCGCCGTGTGGATGAACCAGACCAAAGAAGACCTGCACTTCACCGCCCGCTGGCTTCTGTGGGGGATGTTCGCTCACTTACTGTGGGGCGCGGTGCAATTTTGGGGGCTGAATACCGGCAAACGCCAAATCCTTACCCAAATACAACAAAGTTTCTCCGTGCGCGGGCTGGTAAAGAACAAGCGCGTCTCCGGTTTTGCCTTCGAGCCATCCTGGCTGGCGGGGCAGCTGACGAGCCTGTACCTTCCCTGGCTGATGGGTGCGTGGCTGGGTAAAGAAAAATTGTTCGGCACCCTTAGCCGGTGGGCGCAGCCCCTTTTGGGGTTAAGCGCCCTCGTCCTTCTGCTGATGACCTACTCCCGCTCCGGGTTGCTGGTCACGACCCTTGCCGGAGCGCTCACCTTTCTTTTGGCGGGGGGTGTCTCGTTTTTGGCGCAGGGCTGGGGCTGGTTTTTGGCGGGGTTCCGCCGGGGGCAGGTAAAAAGCCCAGGGGATAGAATCCGGGCTGGCATCGGGCGGGTTTTGCTCCTCGCCTTGTTTTTTGCCGTTTTGGCGGGCGCAGCCTTCTTTCTGGCAGATAAGGGCTACATCGCCGCCTTCTTCACTGCCCCCAAAGACAATTTGTTCGAGTACGCCGTTTCGGTCTATCTCGGTCCGCGCCTGGCGTATGCCTCGGCGGCTTTGCAAGCTTTTTACGCTTCCCCGCTGTTTGGGGTGGGGCTGGGCGGCAGCGGATTTTGGATATACCCCAACCTGCCAGATTGGGCGCTCTCCGGCGTGCCAGAAATTGCCGAGCAGCTAAGCCCGCTTTCCGCTCAATTCCCTAACCCCAAAAATTTGTTTGTGCGCCTGCTGGCAGAGACGGGCTTGGTGGGTTTTACTCTGTTTGTGGCGTTTTATTTTTCGGTTCTGGCAGACGCGCTGGATTTACTGGGCAAAAAGGAGCGTTTTTTGGGCGCAATGGGGCTGTTTGCGCTGACGGCGATTGTGCTGCAAGGCTTCTCGCAAGATTCGTTTGCCATGCCGGAAATATGGTTAAATTTGGGCGTTTTAACCGGCGCTGCCGGTGCATTTTTGCAAGCCGAGGAGATGTAGATGATTGTTCTTTCTGTAGGAATGCCGCGTGCCGGGTCTGGCTGGCATTACAACCTGGTACACGACCTGATGGCGACAACCGGCTGTGACGAAGCCCGCGAAATTCGGACCCGGTTTGGTTTGCAAAAAATCCTGACGGAGGTCAACTGCAACATTGGGGTACTCAGTCTGCGCCGTCTGGTGATGGTGCTGCGCCCTGCCCTTCTGGGGCATACCTTTGTCATCAAAGCCCATTCTGCCCCAACGGCTTGGGCGAGGGCGCTTATTGCGGGCGGGTGGATGAAAACGACCTACATTTACCGCGACCCGCGTGATGCCATGCTTTCTGCGGTGGAATATGGGCGGCGGGTGCTGGAAAAACAAGGCAGACCGAATGCCTTCTCCCATTTAACCGACCTGCCCACAAGCCTGAACTTTTTTGACGAATATGTGCGCGGCTGGCAGGCTTGGTCTCAAACGCCGGGGGTTTTGGTGGCGCGTTATGAAGATTTGCTGGCAAATTACGATGCGGAAACCCAAAACCTGCTCGGATTTTTGGGCATTTCCCCTCAGAGCGAGGCGGTGCAGGCGGTTCTCGCTCAATATCGCCCCGGCGGGGCGGAACAGAGTCATTTGCAGGGTACACATTTTTATAAGGGGCAGGTGGGGCGCTTTCGGCAGCGCTACTCCGCCGAGGAACAGCAGGCGATGAACGAACGCTTTGCCCCCTACCTGCGCGGTATGGGCTACGAGGTTTAATCTATCGTTTTTGATAACTCTTGCATCCCCCCGCCTCGAAATGGGGTATCATAACTTGGTTATGCAGCGCTCCGATTCCCCCTATGTTATAGATTGGTATGTCGTCTCTCTCCGCTGGCTGGTGCTGGTGGGGATGCTGACTTCCATTGCCGCCTCTGACAGCCTTTTTCGCTGGCAGAGCCTGCTTTTACCCTTCCTGGTCGGTTGGAACGCTTATTTTTCCTGGATTGCCTCCCAAAACAAGCGCGTGCCATCTCATCGCTGGCTGAATGTGGGTTTTGATGCCAGTCTCGCTGCCCTCTACTTCCTGTTGGATGGCTCTTTTTGGGGGGCGGGCGGCTGGGTTGCCCTCCTGCCGCTGATGAGTGGCAGCCTCTACTTCAACATGCGCGGCGGGCTTATCGCCGCCGCGCTGATGTCTGTGGTGGAAGTGGCGGGGAGTCTCCTGCATGGGACTGCCATTTTTGTCTTAATTTTGGGGGTTATCGTCACCTTTTTTGTCGGCATTCTTTTTGGGCTTATCAGTCAGCGCATTTACAAACGCTGGCAAGCCGAGCGCAAACGCCAAATTGCCCAGCGCGAAAACCAACAAAAAGGGGAAAATGACCGCGTCCGCGCCATTTACAACCTCTCCTCCGCCCTCACCGCCACCCTCAGTTACAAGCGCGTGTTAGACACAGCCCTGGATTTGAGCGTGAACGCCCTCTCCTCCGAGAAAATTGACCCCAACATGGACACCGTCCCCACCGACAGCGGTATTGTCAGCGCCATGCTGCTCTTTCAGGGCGAGGAACTGCAGGTCGGTTCGGCGCGGCGCTTCACCCAGTCGGATATGCGGAGCACTTTCCCTGCCAAGAGCGGCATTTTGGCGCACGTTGTGGAGGAGGGCGAACCCGTCCTCAGCGCCGAACCCGCCGCAGACCCGGAATTGGGTCGGGTCGTTGCCATCTCCCAGTGTAAATCCCTTTACTGTTTTCCGCTTCGGAGCGGCTTCAACGTTTACGGGGCAATGGTCTTCGGTCACACCTCCGCCAATTATTTTAACCGGGAGCGCTGCGACATCCTCGGCATTGTCGGGCGGCAGGCGGTCATCGCCATTCAGAACGCCCGCCTTTACCAGGATTTAGCGGACGAAAAAGAGCGCATGACCGAAGTGCAAGAAGAAGCCCGCAAAAAACTGGCGCGAGACCTGCACGATGGACCCACCCAATCGGTTGCGGCAATGGCGATGCGCGTCAACCTTGCCCGCCGCATGATAGACCGCGATACCGATGCCGCCAAAGAAGAACTGGAAAAAATTGAAGACCTCGCCCGCCGCACCACCAAAGAAATTCGGCACATGCTCTTCACCTTGCGCCCCCTCGTGTTGGAATCACAGGGGATTAAAGCCGCCCTGCAAGCCATTGCCGACAAAAGCAAAGAAACCTACGGGCAGGAAGTCGTCATTCAGGTGGACGAAACCCTGGCAGAACAAATCGAAATGGGCAAAGCCGGGGTCATCTTTTACCTAGCAGAAGAAGCCGTAAACAATGCCCGCAAACACGCCCAAGCCCCGCACATTTGGGTTCGTCTGCGCCCCCTGCCCAAACAGCCGGAAATCGCCTTTTTAGAAATCGCCGATGACGGCGTAGGCTTTGACGTGAAAGCCGTTCACCAATCCTACGACAAGCGCGGCAGCCTGGGGATGATTAACCTGCGCGAGCGCACCGAACTGGTTAACGGAATTCTGCACCTCGATTCTGCGCCGGGGCGCGGCACACGGGTACAGGTCTTCATCCCCCTCAGCGAAGAAGCCGCCGATGCCCTTCACCATGCCCGCGAGCGCCAAACCGCCTGAGAAGGTCCCCCAAAAGAATGCCTATCATCCACCAAACCTACTACTTTGCCAGCGGAGAAACCGAAGGCGCACGCCCGGCAGTCATTCTCATTCACGGCGCGGGCGGCAGCCACCTGTTTTGGGCTTCCGAAATCCGCCACTTGCCCGGCGAGCGCATCTACGCCATAGACCTGCCCAGCCACGGAAAATCTGGCGGCATTGGCAGGCAATCCATCGAAGAGTATGCTCAGGCAGTCCTTGCCTTCATGGACTCTCTCAAAATTCACAAAGCCGTTTTGGTCGGGCATTCCATGGGCGGCGCCATTGCCCTTTGGCTTGCCATTCACCGCCCAAGCCGGGTTCTGGGGTTGGGGCTTTTCGCCACCGCCCCGCGCCTCTACGTCTCGGATGACCTGCTGTCGCACACTGCCAACCCTGCCACTTTTCCCCTCGCTGTCAAATTCATCTCCGACTACGCCTTCGGACCCGATACCCCGCCCCGCCTGCGCGAATTGGGGCAACAACGTCTGGGCGAAGTGCGCTCCTCCGTCTTGCACGGCGACTTCCTCGCCTGCCGCGCCTTTGACGAAACCCACCTTTTGGGCAGAGTCAAAGCCCCAACCCTCATTCTCACCGGCGGCAAAGACAAAATGGTTCCCCCTTACACGGCAGAACCCCTGCAAAACCGCATAAAAACTGCCCGGCGTCACCATTTGGAGAGCGCCGGGCATATGCTGACCCTGGAAGAACCGCAGGCAGTTGCTGACCTGCTAAAACAATTCCTGAGCGAAATTCCCTATCAGGCTGGGGCGGATTAACCCGCACTCAGCAGGGGGCGTAAAACATGCAAGGCATTCTTCACCGCAGCAGCCCGATGGCTGATGCGGTTTTTTTCTGCCGAAGAGAGTTCCGCCATCGTTTTTTGCGCTTCTGGAAAATAGAAGATGGGGTCGTACCCGAAGCCGTTTTCGCCGCGTTCCTCCGGCAGAATCTCCCCGTAGCAATTCCCTTCCGCAAAATAGACCTGCCCTTGCGGGGTGGCAATGGCGATGGTGGCGTGAAAGTGAGCGCTCCAGGGGCGGGGCTTGGGCTTCAGGTTCTCCAGCAGGTAGCGACGGCGGTCGGCATCGGTGGCGTTGGCTTTGGGGGCATAGCGGGCAGAATGCAGCCCCGGCGCGCCGTTGAGGGCATCCACTTCCAAACCGGAGTCATCTGCCAGGGTTAGCCAGCCGCTTTCGCGGCTATAGGCAAGGGCTTTTTTAGCGGCGTTTTCCTGGTAGGTTTTTCCATCTTCTTCCACCGTCAGTTGCAGGTTCATTTGGGTGGGGGTCAGCAGTTCCACGTCTAACTTTTTGAGCAGGGCTTCCAGTTCTTTGATTTTTCCCTGGTTGCTGGTGGCGATGAGTAACTTGGGCATTTTTCTCTCATCTGGTTGTTCTGGGGCGTTGCCGCGCAATTTTACCCGCTTTTGGGGCGTTTTTTGGCGTGCTGACGCACCAAAGGTTCATCATGTTCCTGGGCGATTTTTTCCAACAGGGCATCCAGGCGGCGTTGAGGGTCGTTGACGGCGGCGGTGGCGAGGTTGCGCTGGTAGCCGCGCCGTTTGGCGCGCCGCACCGGGCTGTTGCGAAATTTGCGGTTAAAGTCTTGGGCGCTCAGGCACAGGTCGGCGGCGATAGGGGGGGCGGGGGTGTCGGCTCGAGGCGCAAAAGCGGGGTCGCCGTGAGGGGGGGCAAAGCGCAGGTTCCAGGGGCAGACCATTTGGCAAATATCGCAGCCAAAGACCCAGTTTTGCAGCAGGGGGCGCAGAGATTCGGGGATGTTGGCTTTGTTTTCAATCGTCAGGTAAGAGATGCACAGGTTGGCGTTGAGTTGGCGGTTGGGGAGGATGGCTTGGGTGGGGCAGGCATCCAGGCAGCGGGTGCAGGTTCCGCAGTGGTCGCTTTGGAAGGGCGGGTCGGGGGGCAGGTCTATGCCGAGTAAGATTTCTGCCAGTAAAAAGTAGGAGCCTTGCCCCGGCACAATGAGGCAGGTGTTTTTGCCCAGCCAGCCCAGCCCGGCGCGTTGCGCCAGGTCTCTTTCCAGCAGGGGACCGGTGTCGGTGTAGTAGCGGTTGGGGATGGGATGCCCGACCTGGGCTTCGATGAATTCCACCATCTGCTTTAGGCGCGGCAGAATGGTTTCGTGATAGTCATCTCCCCAGGCGTAGGCGGCGATTTTGCCGGTGGGGGTGTGGGAGCCCGGCGGCGGGCAGGCGGCGGGGTTGGCGTAGGGGGTTGCCAGCGCCAAAATGGAGCGGCATTCTGGCAGGGTTTGGGTGGGGTCGGCGCGGCGTTGTTGGGCATCTGGCGTGGCGAGGTAGGTCATCCCGGCTTGGTATCCGGCTTTTAGCCACTGCGCGTAGGCATCAAGGGCGGCGGGCGAAGGAGTTGGGACGGCAATGCCCGCCTGGGTAAACCCCAATTGGCGGGCATGGTTTTTAATGGCTTGGGCGAGTTCGGCGGGGGTCATGGAACAACGATGACGACTGTGAGTACCTCGCCAAAGTTGCTGCCGTTGTTGTTGGTAAGCCGCCAATAACCGCTGTATGTGCCGGATTGCAAAGGGGCGGTGAGGTTGATGGAGATTTCGGCTTCTTCGCCTGGCAGCACTTCCGCGCTGAGGGCGGTGGCTTGTCCGCCGATTCTCTCGCCGTAGGCGTGGATGATTTGGTAGCCGCGAGTCCAGGTGCAGGAACCGGCGTTTTTCACCTTCCAGGTCTTTACAAAGGGTTCTCCGGCTCTCACCTGGGTTCCGTCTGGCATGGAGACATCCGCAATGAAGGTGGCGTTGTCGCAGACGATGACGGTGGCTGTGGCGGTGGGTCCGGTGGTGGCGGAAGGTTCGGGCTGCGGGGTGGCGGTTTCGGTGGGGGGCAGG
>DYNS01000047.1 GCA_020720965.1 Anaerolinea sp.
GTCCACTTCGGCGGCGGCGATGGTGGCTTCCAGGTCTTTTATTTGGGCTTCGCCGTAGCCCATGGCGGGCAGGATGGGTCCGGTTTTGGGGTATTTGGCGTAGGTGGCGGCGATGGATTTGACGGCGAAGGGACGGGGGTCCACAATTTCGGCGGCGCCAAAACGGCGGGCAGCAACGTAGCCTGCGCCGTATGCCATTTCGCCGTGCGTAAGGGTGGGACCGTCTTCCACGACCAGGACGCGCTTGCCACGAATGGCTTGGGGGTCATCTACAAAGAGGGGGGAGGCGGCTTCGATGACAACGGCATTCGGGTTCATTTGGCGCAGGGCTTCGCGCACGGCAATGACGCTTTCCGGGTCGGCGGTATCGACTTTGTTGATGACGAAGACATCGGCGGCGCGGACGTTGGTTTCTCCGGGGTGGTAGGCGCTCTCGTGACCGGGGCGGTGCGGGTCAGCGACCACGATTTGCAGGTCGGGGACGTAGAAGGGGAAGTCGTTGTTGCCGCCATCCCATAGGATGATGTCCACTTCTTTTTCGGCGGCGCGAAGGATTTTTTCGTAATCTACCCCGGCGAAGACGATTACGCCGTTATCAATGTGGGGTTCGTATTCTTCGCGCTCTTCGATGGTGCATTCGTATTCGTCCAGGTCGCCGTAGTCAGCAAAGCGCTGCACTTCCTGGGCGACCAGGTTGCCGTAGGGCATGGGGTGGCGGATGGCGGCGACTTTGTAGCCCATCTCGCGCAGGAGAAGGGAGACGCGGCGAGTGGTTTGGCTTTTGCCGCTGCCGGTACGCACGGCGCAGATGGAGATGACCGGCTTGGTGGATTTGACCTGGGTGAGGCGGGTTCCCATGAGGCGAAAGTCTGCGCCGAGGGCGTTGACGAGGGAGGCTTTGTGCATGACGTAGGGGTGCGGCACATCGCTGTAGGCAAAGATGACTTGTTCCACGCCATGTTTTTTAATCAGTTCCGGCAGTTCTGCCTCGGCATGGATGGGAATTCCGGCGGGGTAGAGGTCGCCTGCCAGTTCCTTGGGGTAAACGCGCCCGTCAATATCCGGGATTTGGGTGGCAGTGAAGGCGACAACTTCGTATTCTTTGTTTCCACGAAAGAAGGTGTTGAAGTTGTGGAAGTCGCGCCCGGCGGCTCCCATGATGAGGGTTTTGATGGGGGACATGCAAGTTCTCCTTCAGAAAAGATGAATTTTCAGCGGTACGGGGGTTGCGCTCAGAATACCGCCGATTTTTTCGTCTCCGGCACGCCGCCGAAGCCGTCACATCACTTCTGGGGCTGTGATGCCCATAAGCGCCAAAGGAAGGCTGGCAAAATTATACCTGTGCGCCCGGCGGGGCTTGTCACCGGGGCAGGATGACTTTTGGCTATTTTTGGCGGGCAATTTGGTTCTATAATGAATCCGTTGTTTCTTCGCCGCGCCAACCGGGCGCAAGCGATTCTTAAAAGGAGTTCTGCTATGGAGTTTCTGATTTTCTTGGGTTTGTTGTTTTTTGGCTTTTTGGGGTTGGTTGCGCTTTCCGGCATCCGCTTCATCCCTAACAACCGGATTGGGATTGTAGAGAAGCGCTTTGGAATGCGCTCCATCAAATCTGGGTTGATTGCGTTGAGCGGCGAGGCTGGGTATCAGCCGCAGATTTTGCGGGGTGGGTTGCATTACCTCATCCCGATTCAGTTTGTGGTGCATATTGCCCCGCTCGTCACCATTACGCAGGGCAAAATTGGCTACATTTTTGCGAGGGATGGCAAGCCGCTGGAACCGGCGCAGGTGTTGGCTTCCAATGTCAGCGCGGATGATTTTCAGGATGTGCTGGTTTTCATCCGCAATGGCGGGCAGCGCGGTCCGCAGCGCCGCCTTCTTCGAGAGGGTACGTATGCCATTAACCTGGTGCAATTTGTGGTCATCACAGATGAGCGGGTGTATTCCCTGCCCCTGAGCCGAGAGGAAAACGATGTTGTGATTCGGATGGCGGAGGTGATTAGGGAGCGGGGCGGTTTTCGCCCGGTTGTCATCAAAGATACCGATGACAAGATTGGGATTGTGACCGTGCATGATGGTCCTTCTCTTGGTCAGGGTGAGATTATTGCCCCGGTTGTGGGGGATGACCCCGCCGGGACTGCCGTTTACCACAACAAGTTTCAGGATGCCGACCATTTCCTTTTGGCGGGTGGTTTTCGCGGGAGGCAGCTTCAGGTATTGGTGGAAGGGACGTACTACATCAACCGCTTGTTTGCCACTGTGGAAATGATTCAGAAAACGGTGATAGATGTGGGTAATGTGGGGGTTGTCGTCTCTTACACCGGAGAATTGGGAGCCGACCTTTCTGGCAAGGAGTATCGACACGGGGAATTGGTGACGAAGGGCAACCGAGGTGTGTGGAGCGAGGCGCTTTTGCCCGGCAAATATGCCTTTAATACCTACGCTGGCAAAGTGGTTGCCATCCCTACCACCAACTTCATCCTGAAATGGATTAAGAGCGAGGTGGGTTCACACAACTTTGACGAAAACCTGAGCGAGGTCTCGCTCATCACCAAAGATGCTTTCGAGCCTTCGCTGCCGCTCTCGGTCGTGGTTCACATTGACTATCAGAAAGCCCCGCTTGTGATTCAACGCTTTGGCGATATTAAGAAACTGGTGGAGCAAACTCTGGACCCCATGGTGGCTGCCTATTTCAAAAATACTGCTCAAACCCGCACCCTCATTCAACTGCTGCAAGAACGTAGCGCCATTCAACAACAAGCCAGCCAGGAAATGAAGGAGAAGTTCCAACACTACAACCTGGAACTGGAAGAAGTGCTCATCGGTACGCCCTCCTCTCCGGCGGGTGATACCCAAATCGAAACCATTCTCACCCAGCTGCGCTCGCGCCAGGTGGCAGAAGAGCAGGTGGAAACCTACGGACGCCAGCAAAAAGCCGCCGTCAAAGAACGAGAACTGCGCGAGGCAGAATCACGCGCGGCGATGCAAACCAAAATGACCGAGGCGGAACTGAGCATTACCATTCAGACCGACCAGGGCAAGGCGGAATACCAACGCTCCATTCAGCAGGCGGCGCAAATCCGCGCCCTGGCAGAAGCGGAAGCGGAGAAAACCGCCCGAATCGGTATTGCTCAGGCGCTTGCCACCGATGAACAAGTCCGCGCTTATGGCGGTCCCCAGTTCCAGGTAACTCAGCAGGTGCTAAACCGTTTTGCGGAAGCCATTCAGACCTCCAAGGTGGATGTTGTGCCGCGCATTATGGTATCCGGCGGCAACGGCGAAGGAGGCAACTCTTCTGGCAGCATTATGGAAGCCCTGCTCACCATGCTGCTTTCGGAAAAATATGCCGCGCTGGCAGGCGAAGCCCCCGCGCCCCGCTCTGCCGAAGCAGATTTGATGCGCCAGCAAATTTACGAGAGCCTGAAGAAGCCAATCGCTGAAACAGACTCGAAAAGCAAGCCTTAAGCAAGGTTAAACAAAAAAGGCGGCGGGTGGAAAAATCCACCCGCCGCCTTCTGATTGGGCTAGGGGCGCTTATCCAGGATGAGAGATACATCCAGAGACTCGCCCTCCCGCAAAACGGTTAAGACGATGGTATCGCCCGGTCCCTTGTTATTGACGAGATAACGCAGCAGGTCGTCAAAGGTCTTTACTTCCATCCCGTCCAGGGCGATGATTAAATCCCCCCCGGCGGGGATGCCGCGCTCCAGACCTACGTCCTTATCCCCGGCACGCAGCCCGGCTTTGGCGGCGGGGCTGCCGGGGCTAACGCTAACCACATAAGCGCCGGTGAATTGCGGCAAACCCAGGGTTTCAATCTCGTCCAGGGTCAGGTCGTCTATGGAACTGATGCCCATGAAGGGGTAATCATAGTAACCGTTGGCAATAATTTCCGGCACAACCCGGCGGGCAATGTTAATGGCAATGGCAAAGCCAATCCCAGAGTTTACCGCCTCGCCGCTGGCGCTGGATGATTCGGTGTAGATGGCGCGGTTGATGCCAATCACCTCCCCATTCAGGTTGAAGAGGGGACCGCCGGAATTTCCGGGGTTGATGGCGGCATCGGTCTGAATCAGGTCTGCCGCGCTGAAATATCCGCCCCCGGAAGAGGCGCGGTTGGAGGGCAGGGTGCGCCCCAAAGCAGAGATGATGCCGGTCGTCATCGTCCCGTTTAAGCCAAACGGATTACCAATGGCGACCACTTTCTGCCCCACCTGCAACAGAGAAGAGTCACCCAGGGGCAGGGGGGTAAGTTCTTCGGCGGGGGCGTTCACCTTCACCACCGCAATATCCGAGTCCTTATCAATACCCACCAATTCGCCATAGGCTTTGTAACCGGAGGCAAAATCCACCTCGATGCGGGTTTGCCCATCCACCACATGCTCATTGGTGATGATGTGCCCCTGCGAATCGAAAACAAAGCCAGTGCCCAAGCCGCTCCCGTTTTCGGTCGTCACCTGCAAGGAAACAATGCCGGGCGTAACCCGCTCGTAGAGCGAGATGAGAGCATCCTGCTCCTGCGCCAGGCTCGGCAGGCTTACCGGCAGGCTGACGGCGGGAACAACGGTGGAAAGGGTGATGGGAATGTTTTGCGGAGAGGGAATGGCTTTCTCTTGCAGCGAAACCCCCGGCTGAAGGGTTTGACAAGCCAGCGAAGCCAGCATAAGGGTAAAAACGGCAACCAATAAGGGAAGTTTGGGTTTCATATCAATTCGTCTCCTCGTCATCCATAGGTCTGAAGCGCTCGCGCTTTTTCCAATAATTGTTTTTGCTCTTCGGTAAGGTTTCGCGGCAGAGTAACCTTTACCTGCACCAATAAATCCCCCTTTTGGGAGGGATTCTTAAGAAAGGGCATTCCCCGCCCGGCAAGGCGAAACTTTTGCCCCGGCTGAGTTCCCGGCGGAATGGTGAGTTTCACCCGCCCGCCCAGGGTGTTCACCTCGGCTTCGCCGCCCAAAACGGCGGTGAACATATCCACCGAAGCGTGAGTGGTCAAATTTTCGGCATCCCGTTCAAAGTCAGGGTCGGGCTGCACGTTAATTTTGAGGTACACATCACTGCCATCCGGCGCAGCCGAGGCAACCCGCACCTTCGTTCCGGTTTTTGCGCCCGCCGGAATTTTGACCTGAAGCCGCCTGCCGCCCACCTCCAGGGTGCGGGAAGCGCCCTCGTAGGCTTCGCGCAGCGAGATGGCTGCCACCGTCTCTTGGGGCGCTACGCTGCGCGGGCTGGAGGCAAACCCTCCCGCCCCGCCCATGCCACCAAACAGGGCGCTAAAAAAGTCGGAAAAGCCGCCCGCCCCGCCAAACAGGTCGTTCAAATCCACCTGACCAGCGTTCCCGGCGGTGCGCCACTCGTCCCAGTTAAAACCGCCCGGAGAACCGCCCCGTTGACGGTAATCCGAATAGGCGCTGCCGAGTTGGTCGTAACGCGCCCGCTTTTTGGGGTCAGAAAGAACCTGATACGCCTCGTTCACCTCCTTAAACTTTTCTTCCGCCTTCTTATCGCCGGGGTTGTGGTCGGGGTGATATTGAAGCGCAAGTTTGCGATACGCCGAGCGCACTTCGTCCGCGCTGGCGTTGCGAGAAAGACCGAGGGTTTGGTAGTAATCTTTATAGTCCATGACGCAAATTGTATGCCCGCTTTTGGCAGGCTGTAAAGAAAACAAAGGCGGCGCTAATGCAACTCTTACCCGTAAAAAGAAAGCGGTACAATAACGCCGCCATCCCACCCCAAGAGGAAACCATGAAATCCATTTGCGTTTACTGCGGCTCTGCCGACCATGTTCACCCGGACTACCAAACAGCCGCCCACCAACTGGGGCAAACCCTGGCACAACGCGGCATAGAACTCATCTTTGGCGGCGGAAAAACCGGTTTAATGGGTGCAGTGGCAGATGGCGCACTGCAAGCCGGGGGCAAAGTCACCGGGGTCATCGTAGAAAGCATGAACACCCCCGCCCTCGCCCACGCATCACTCACCCGGCTGGAAGTCACCGCCACCATTCATCAACGCAAAGCCCGCATGTACGAGCTGGCGCAAGGCTACATTGCCCTGCCCGGCGGCTTCGGCACCCTGGATGAACTTTTTGAAACCCTCACCTGGGGGCAAATTGGCATTCACCAAAAACCGGTAGGGCTGCTCAACACCCGCAACTACTTTGCCCCGCTCTTGCAGATGATAGAACAAGCCACCCAGGAAGGATTTCTCTACCCGGAACATGCCCACCTGCTGCAAGTGAACGAAACAACCCCAGGCTTACTTGCCCAAATGGAAAATCACCAACACCCTACCGATGCCGTGCGGCGTTGGATGCGCCAGGACTGACATGGAAAAAAAGCCCCTCCTCCTCCTCGCCGCCCTGGGCAGCATCCTCCTTTTGGCAGTCCTCGGCTACTACGGAATACAACGCCCCACACAAACCGAATCTACCCCGGCAGCCCAAGCCACCCCTGCCCCCCTTGCCCTGCAACCCTGTGACGAGGAACCTCAGCCCCTCTGCATCCTCTCCGCCGGGCTGGATGCCAACCAAAACCTGCTCCTCACCCTGCAATCCAACCAAAACCCCGCCCCCGAAATCTTCCTCATCACCCGCCAAAACAACCGCCCCATCCGCTTTGGCTGCCGGGCAGTGGAACTCGCCCCAGACACCCTCTACTGCCTGGGAACCGCCTACCCCGGCATAACCTCCCTGCAAGTGCAAGCCTACAGCCACCCGCAGGGTATCCTCCTGGCAGAAGGCAGTCTCAGCATCCAAAACGGAGCCGTCTCGGTACAAGAAGCGCCCCTGCAAACCCCGCAAGTCAGAATACTGGCATTGCCCACCTCTGCCGCTTACCCGGCAGCCTACCCCGCCTACCCGTAAATGCCCGCCCTCCCCGCTTTTTCCGCCGCGCCTGCCGCCTTCATGGCGGCTTTTTGGGCAATGGGAGCGCTCCTGCTCTGGGCAATCCTGCGCTCTTTGCCCCTCAGCGCCCCAGAGACCCTCAGCCTGGCAGCCGGCATGGCAATGTTGCCCTGGGTACTCACCGGCTTGGCGGCGCTGACCTTGTGGCAAAACCTGCCCCTGCGCTTTTACTGGTCTGCGCCCCTGCTTATGCTCCTCACCGCCGCCCTCCTCCAGCGGCTGCGTCAGCAAGGCAGCGGAAAAGCCCTGCGCCTGGCGCTGCTGATGGGGGCGTTGGCGCTCTTACGCCCTCTCAGCCTCGCCCTCCCGCCCAACCCAGCCATCCTCCCCGGCTACTTCGACTCGGTTTTGCACACCCACATCCTGCAAACCCTCAACGCCTCCCCCGCAGCGCTCCCTTGGCAAACCACCAACAGCCCCCTGCCCGGTTACTATCACCTCGGCTACCACCTTTGGGCGGCAGCCATGCAAGCCATCCTGCAAATCCCTGCCCCGCAGATTCTCTTACACAGCGCCAGCCTGTTGCTGATAAGCCTGCCCCTCGCCCTATACTTCCCCGTCCATCGCCAAACCCGCTCGCAGGCGGGCGCATTGTTTGCCCTGCTGCTGGCAGGCTGGGGCTGGGAAATGCCCGAACACGCCCTGCAATGGGGAAAATTCCCCCTACTGGCAAGCCTGCCCCTGCTCGTCTCCGCCCTCAGCCTGGGGGTATACGCCCGAAAGAAAGGCTCCCGCGCCGCGTTGATTCTCGCCACCCTCGGCATGGTCGCCGCCGCCCTTACGCACAGCCGAAGCCTGCCCTTTGCCCTCCTCCTGCTTCTCAGCCTGTGGCTGGGGCAGCGGTGGCGCTCCAGTCCCCCGGCGGTACGCTGGCTGGCAGTGGGGTTGCTGATGGCAACCCTCCTCGCGCAGGGCTACCGCCTGGAGACAGATACCTCCCTGCGGCTGGCGCTTAATCCCTACCTGCACGAGGCGCCTCTCCTCAGCCTTTTGGTCTTGCTCCTTTTGCCGCTTTCCTTTTCCGCCTCGCCTGCCGGGGCATTCGCCGCGCTTTTTAGCATGAGCAGCCTGCTGCAAAGCCTGTATGCCCCCTTCGTGACCCTGCCAGGCAGAGACTATGCCCAAACCCTGCTAGACCGTCCCTTTGTGCAAACGGCTCTCTTTTTGCCCCTGGCTTTTTTGGGCGGGTTGGGCTTTGCCGGTCTGCTAAGGCGACTGCCCGCCCGCTGGCGAGGCGCAGGCGGCGCAGGCTTGCTCCTGCTCACCCTGGCGCTCATCCCCTGGGGCGCGCGGATTGAGCCTACAGACTGCTGCCAGATTTTTGGCAGAGAAGACGCCGCAGCCCTGGAATGGATGCGGGGCAACCTGCCCTCCGAGGCAAAGATTCTCATCGCGGCAGTTCCCCTCTCCGTGCAGGATGGTTCTCCTCAGCAAATTTCCCCGTCAGATGGCGGGGCGTGGATTTCCGTCCTGGCGGGCTGGCAAACCATCCCCCTCCTCAACACCACCGATTTTGGCAGCCCGCAAACCTGGCAAAGTTTGTGCGCCCAGGGGGTTACGCACCTGTACGCGGGCGGTCTGGGGCAGACTTTTAACGTATCTTCCCTTCAATCTCTACCCGGTTGGTATGCCCCGCAGTTGATTCTGCCGGGGGCAAAAGTATGGAGGCTGCAAGGCTGCCCCGTCCAAGTGCGGTAAAATTCGGCGGTTTTCTGTGTTTTTTTGCCATTTTTACGGCGCTCTTGCGCTGTATCCTCTCTTATGTAAAGGGTTTATCCAATGAGTCAAAAACGAATTGCAATTCTCACCAGCGGGGGAGACGCGCAAGGCATGAACGCCGCCGTCCGGTCTGTGGTGCGTACCGCGCTGGACAAAGGCATGGAAGTGTATGCCATTTACGAAGGCTACAAGGGCATGGTGAAAGGCGGCGACCTGATTCGGAAGATGGATTGGGATTCGGTTGCCGGTATCCTGCACAAGGGCGGGACGATTATCGGCACCGCCCGCAGCGCAGAATTTATGACCCGCGAAGGTCGCCGCGCCGCCGCCCGCAACCTGATTCTGAACGGAATCGACGGCATCATCGTCATCGGCGGGGATGGCTCTCTTACCGGGGCGAACCTCTTCCGGCAGGAGTGGCAAAGCCTGGTGCAGGAACTCGCCCAGAGCGCCAGCATCCCCCCGGAGGCGGTGGAACTGTATCCCCATCTTTCTTTGGTGGGGCTGGTTGGTTCCATAGATAATGACTTTTACGGGACCGATATGACCATCGGCGCCGATTCTGCCCTGCACCGCATTACCGAAGCCATAGATGCCATTACCAGCACCGCCGCCAGCCATCAGCGCACCTTTGTGGTAAAGGTGATGGGGCGCAACTGCGGCTACCTGGCATTGATGAGCGCCCTGGCAACCGGGGCAGATTGGGTTCTCATCCCCGAAGCCCCGCCGGATGTGGATAACTGGAAGGAAGTGATGGCGGAGCGTTTACGCGCCGGGCGGGCTGCCGGGCGCAGGGATAGCATTGTCATTTTGGCGGAGGGCGCTCAAGACCGGCACGGAAAATATATCGGCAGCGCGGAGGTGCAAAAGGCGCTGGAAGAAAGCCTGGGCGAGGAGGTGCGCGTAACGGTGCTGGGGCATGTGCAGCGCGGAGGCAGACCAAGCGCCTTCGACCGCACCCTGGGGACGATGATGGGCTACGAGGCGGTGCAGTACATGCAAAACGCCAGCCCCAAAGAAGAGCCGGTTGTTATTGTCATCAAGAATAATCGCATTGCCACCTTGCCACTGATGGAGTGTGTGCAAAAAACCCACCTGGTTGCCGAGGCGATTGCCGCCAAAGAGTATGACCGCGCCATGCGTTTGCGCAGTTCCTCGCTTAAGGATGCCTTCGACACCCTCAAGACCATGTCTCGCGCCCTGCCCAGCCCGCTCCAACCGGGGCAAAAACGCTTTCGGATTGCCGTGCTCAACGCGGGCGCACCCGCCCCCGGCATGAACACTGCCAGCCGCGCCGCCATCCGCGCCGGGTTGGATAAGGGGCATATTATGCTGGGGGTCAAGAATGGCTTCGAGGGGCTTATCAACAACGAGGTGGAAGAATTCAGTTGGATGAGCGTCAGCGGTTGGGTTTCGCGGGGCGGCTCCATGCTTGGCACCAACCGCAAAACCCCCAAAGGCAAAGACCTGTATGCCATGGCAAGGGTGATTGAAGACAATAAAATAGACGCGCTGCTCGTCATTGGCGGCTGGACTGCCTACGAAGCCGCCCACACCATGTACATCAACCGCGCCAACTTCCCCGCCTTCAACATCCCCACCATTTGCCTGCCCGCCTCCATCAACAACAACCTGCCCGGCTCCGAGTTTAGCATTGGGGCAGATACCGCCCTGAACAGCATTGTAGAAGCGGTGGATAAAATCAAAATGTCGGCGGTAGCCACCCGGCGCACCTTTGTGGTGGAGGTGATGGGGCATTACTGCGGCTACCTGGCGCTGATGAGCGGCATTGCCACCGGGGCAGAGCGGGTGTATATGCACGAAGAGGGCGTGACCCTGAAAAACCTGCAAGCGGATGTGGAAAGCCTGAAACGCGGGTTTGAATCGGGTCGGCGGTTGGGGCTGATGATTCGGAACGAATACGCCAACCCGGTCTATTCCACCGGTTTTATGTGCGACCTGTTTGAAGAAGAGGGCGGCAACCTCTTTGACGCTCGCCCCGCCATTTTGGGGCATTTGCAACAAGGCGGCGACCCCTCGCCCTTCGACCGCATTCAGGGCAGCCGCCTGGCGCGGATGTGCCTGGATTATCTGTTGGATGCCTGCCAAACCGGGCGGGAGAACAGCGCCTTTATTGGAATGCTCAATGGGCAAATTCAATACCACGACATGCGAGACTTTGACCGCGCCATAGACCCCCAATTTCAGCGCCCCAAAGAGCAGTGGTGGCTTGGTCTGCGCCCCATTGCCCAACTGCTGGCGCAGCACGGACCCCAAAAATAATGTTTCGCAAAATTCTCATTGCCAACCGGGCAGAAATTGCCCTGCGCCTGATGCGCGCCGCCCGCGAGTTGGGCGTGCCAACCGTTGCCATCTATAGCAAGGCGGATGCCAACGCCCCGCATACTCAATACGCCGAGGAAGCCCTGGAAGTGGGCGATGCCCCTGCACGGGACTCTTACCTCAACATCCCCAACATTCTCGCGGCGGCAGCACAAACCGGGGCAGATGCCATTCACCCTGGCTACGGATTCCTCTCGGAAAATGCCGACTTTGCCGAAGCCGTAACCGCCGCCGGGCTAACCTTCATCGGACCTTCCGCCGCCGCCATCCGCGCCATGGGCGACAAAGCCCAATCCAAGCAGCGGATGAAAGCGGCGGGCGTGCCAACCGTGCCAGGCGTGGAAGAAATTACCAGCCTGGAAACTGCCCTAAGCGCAGCGGCGGAAATCGGCTACCCGGTGTTGGTCAAAGCCTCGGCGGGCGGGGGCGGCAGGGGCATGAGAATTGTTCACAGCGCAGAGGAAATGCCAGAAGCCCTTTCCTCTGCCCGGCGCGAAGCCCAAAACGCCTTTGGCGATGAGCGCCTGCTGCTGGAAAAATACATTCAAAACGGCAGGCATGTGGAATTTCAGGTCTTTGGCGACCTGCACGGCAACCTGGTTCATCTCTTCGAGCGCGAATGTTCGGTGCAGCGCCGTCACCAAAAAATTATCGAAGAAAGCCCATCGCCCTTGCTTACGCCCGACCTGCGCCAAAAAATGGGGCAAGCCGCCCTGCAAGCCGCGAGAGCGGTGGGTTACACCAACGCCGGAACAGTGGAATTTATTGTGGATGGGGAAAACGGTGATTTTTACTTTCTGGAAATGAACACCCGCCTGCAAGTGGAACACCCGGTAACGGAACTTGTTACCGGGCTGGATTTGGCGCAGTGGCAGATACGGGCGGCAGCCGGGGAGGCATTCCCCTACACGCAACCCACCCTGAATCAGCGCGGCTGGGCGTTGGAATGCCGCCTATACGCCGAGGACGTGGCAGGGGGCTTCTTGCCCTCCACCGGGGAAGTTCTGTTTTGGAAAGAGCCGCAAGGCGCAGGGATTCGGGTGGATGCCGGGGTGGAAAGCGGCAGCCGCGTAAGCCATTTTTACGACCCCATGCTGGCAAAAATCATCGTCCACGCCGAGGACCGCCCCCAGGCAATTGCCCGCATGAAGCGGGCGCTGGAGGAAACAGTGGTGCATGGGGTGGAAACCAACCAAACCTTTTTGCAGGAAGTTCTCTCCCACCCGGATTTTGTGGC
>DYNS01000353.1 GCA_020720965.1 Anaerolinea sp.
GCTCAAAATTTGGGGGTTCATCATTGTGCTGGCGGTGGGGCTGGGATTCAGGCTTTAGGGTGGATATTCTTTTCTGGCTGCGAGAGATTTGGGAGGGGCTGAGGTTCTGCAAACGCGAACAGCGATAGTAGAGCCGCCCTTTCGCGCTCGTCCCTCGCAAACGAACATCTTCTCCCGTTTCCTCCCGGCATTCCCAGCAGAACGCCACTCCTGTCAGCGGATAGGGGCTGGCGGGGCGATGCGCGTTCACAGGCGTTTTCCCTTTTTGATGCCGCAGATTGTCCGCCGCCTGAAAGGTTGAGAGCGAAATCAGCGCCTCGTGCTGACCAGGGTGCCGCTCTAGGGGCTTGCGCCGGTTGCCTTCCGGTCGGGGCGCACGAATTTTTTCCGGGTGCTCCACGTCGTCTTCCGTGCTAAATACGCCGCGTGGGTAAATTGGGATTTCCCCGGCGTAGAAGATGTTTTCTAAAATTGAGCGAATGCTATCCGGGCTGAATTCTCCCTTCTTGCGCGGGTGGTAGCGATGCTCGCTTCCATCCGGCAGGGTAAGGCTGTGGGTATTCAGCCAGGTTGCTATATCCCGAAAGCTCTGCCCCTCCAGGTAGGCATCGAAGATAGCCGGGATGAGGTGACGGTCTATCGGGTGAGGTACTGCAATGCTTCCGCGCTTGCTCTCCACACGGTCTGTTTTGCCTGCCAGCGGGCAGTAGCCATCCCCGTGCGCATCTGTGCAGGTGGAGCAGAGTCCGTTGCAGTAGCCCAACGAAAGTTTGCCCCGGTGCTTCCCTTGCTCCGCTCTTTTCTTTAGCGCCAGGCGGGTGTTGGCGCTGGTTTGGTATAGAAATAACTCAGCCATCCGAGCCAACACTAGCACCGTAAGGAAATCCCACGACTGCTCGTTGATGTCTCCTTCCATGGTAGAGACCAGCCTTACACGGTTCTGCTTCAGGATTTTAATAAACGCCAGCAAGGAAGACAGGTTGCGGTATAACCGGTCTATGCGGTGAATAACCACCACGTCAACCTCACCCGCTTTCACAGCTCGAATCAGGCGTTGTAGACCAGTACGTTTGCTATTGCCCCCGGTAAGACCAGGGTCGTCATAATATTCCACACGCTGCGCTCCCTGTTTCCGGGCGTAGGATTCCGAAACGTCTGGCTGCACTTCCATGGAATACCCTGGCTGACCAGAGTCAAAAATCGAGACGCGCGAATACACAGCCCACACGTTAGCGGGACGGGTTTCATTGTGAAGGGCTTCATCCAATAACTGGTGCAAGGCGGCAGACTGGTTAGGGTTGGACATTCTTTTTCTCTCCGTTCAGTGGGATAGTTGTTTCCATTTCGGGTACGGCTCCTTTTGCAGCGGTTCCTTGCTGAATCCGGCGCAAGATATGAGCCAGTTCGCGGACAAATTCTTCTCTGTATTGCAGTTCTACACGAGTAAGTTGGGTAATTGGGGTGGACGACACAGAAAACTCCTTCTTGAATTTGGGTTTCCTGACCGGTCAGGTAAAATAAGACATCGCAACGATGCGGCTATTCTCTTCATTTTTGCCGCATCCTACAACCGATGATGTAGCCAAAATACCCGATGATGTTGAGAATTCTGCCCCATGCCCACGCCTTATGACGACCCGCGCGCCGACCTGCTCGATAAAATCCTGCGTGCCAGTTCCCCTAACGAGAAAGACGGCGCTCTGCAAGGCATTACCCTGCCTCCCTTCTTGCAGGAAAGGATAGAGACGGAAGGAATCGAGCACAAACGCAATTTCATCCGCACCCAAGCCAACCTGGCTGCCCAACTGGCGCTGCGCGATGCCCTGCAAAAAGCGCATCCCCAGGAAGAGGCGACAATAGCCCTGCTCCTCGTGCTTCTTTACTACAACCCTTACGTCCGCATCCAGAACAAACAACTGCCCGGTGAATTGCAAAACCTGGGTAAGGCGGAGGATATGCTTGAGCACCTGGGGTTGTCCAAAGAAGAGGTTACCCGTCTGAAAGGGATTGCCAAAAACGCCTTTCCCTCCGTAGCAGAAATTCACAAGAAGAAAGCGCTGGGTTTGAATCTCTGGTGGGATGCCCTTCAAAAGCATAGCGAAGCCGCCCTGCAAAACACAAGAGACAGCAAGCCCTGGATGAACAGCCCCGCCCGCATTCGCCCCCACACCCTGATGGAACGCGCCGATTTGGGCGAAAAGATTCTTCTCGCCGCTCTAAACCGAATCGACCAGCCCCAAAAGGTTCTGTTGCTGCATGGCGAGCCAGGAGTGGGCAAGACCACCGAACTGACACGCCTCTACTATCGGTCCCGCATCGTGGAAAGGTTTGGCGACCACCGCGTTTGGCTTCCCGGACAGGCAGAGGAAAGCCCGGCAAAATGGCGCAGAAAATTGGCAAATCTCTTCGACATTCCCCCCAAAACGCCAGCAGAAGACCTGCTCCCCATGCTGGATGCCCTCTTCAAGAAGCGGCTTTCGCCCTGGCTTTTCCTGTTGGATAATTGCGCCTCGGCGGCGTTTGTGCGAGAGTTGGAAGACATCCTGCCCGATGGCAGTTTGCTCGTCCTCACCGCCCAACAACGCCTGGAGATTTTCACCCACCTACCCACCTCCGCCCTGCTCAAGATAGAGAAACTCGAAGAGATGGATGCCTGGCAGATGTTCCTGCTCTCCCACAATCGCGAAGCGCACTCCACCGTAACCGCTAGAGAGCAAAAATGGGTTCGAGAAATGGTTGCCGCCACCCAGGGTAATCCTTTGATTCTCAAAATTGCCTTTGGGCTAAAGCAAGATTTGAAGCAAATTCCCCCGAACCGCCAATTGACCTTTGTTCTGCAAGCCTTTGACCAAGCCCATGCAGATTCTCCCCTGGGGCAGGCTGCCCGTCTTCTGGGAGTTTTACCGCCCCTTGCCTGGGCAGAACTTGCCTGCTTTGAGAGTTTGTGGATAACCCTAAAAACCGACACTTCCGAAGCCCTGCGGCAGCTGGAAAGAGCCGGATTGGTGGATGCACTCGCCAATCCGCAGAACACGGTTTACGGCTGGCGGGTGCATGAGAGTGTGAGACGTTTTTTTGCCGAAGGTTGGGGGCAGGAGAGGCAGGCTCAGCATTCCCTTTGGCGCGAGCGCTACCGCATA
>DYNS01000354.1 GCA_020720965.1 Anaerolinea sp.
CAACCCCGCCATGCCATACAAGACAACGCTCCCATGCTGCCGCCAAAGTTCGCCCAGGCGCTCCAGCGCAGCCGCCGCCCCGGAGGGGGTGAAGAGATTCAGCCGGATGGCAACAAACAACAATCCTGCAACCGCCACCAGCCCCAGGGTGCCTTTGGATTCGCCCCAATCCATGCCCTATAACCACCCATCCCGGCTGCCGGTGGGAGGAGGATTCTCGCCTTCCTCGCTGGTTGCTGCCCCCTTGCGCCTGGCTCTTTCCAACTGCTCGGTGAATTCGCGCTCACGGTCGTCCAGATACTTCAACCAATCCCGCAGACCCAGCACCGCGTCTTGCAGGGTTTCATTCGCCTTCGTACTCATACTTGCACCTCTTTCTTAATCTGTTCCACCAGCCGGGCTGCCAAAGCCCGGTCTTGCAACCGGGACGACAACACCACCTGGTCCAACTGGGAGGGGACGATATTCACCATCAGCAGGTCGCCATCCGCAAACTGCGAAACGCAGGTTCCGCGTGGCAGGATAGGCAGGGTGTTGATGATGGGTTCGGGCAGGGTCGGGAAATGCTCCATGATGAGACCCCGTTCCGAGTCCTTCTGGTTGAAAATCAGGGTATTGGCAGAGTTCGCCAGGATGGGGATGCCATGATGCAGCCCCTTCTCGTCCCGAGGACCCAGCAGGGAGTGCAAATCCTGGTCTGCCACCACCATCCCCACCAACCGCGCCCGCGCTGTCTTGTACTCGGAGGAGATGTAGTTGGCAACCACCGAATCGCGCATCAGGATGCCCATCTCGTCCACAAAGAACAGAATCGGAGCGCGGTCGCCCGCATAGCGGCGCTTGCGAATACCCTGGTTGATGTTGGCCACCAGGATGGAGAGCAGGGCAGAGCGCAGGTTGCCGCCCGCCCCCTGGGGAGGCAGACGGGAGACATCGAAGACATTCACAGCATGGGAGAGAGAGAAGTCCATACTGGTATGCTGCCCGAACTGCTCGGTGCGGCTGCCGGTGACATAGGCTTGCAGCGCCAGGGTGAGGCTGTCCGCGACATCCCGCACCATCGCGGATTGAGCCTGCCCCACCCTCCCGGACATCCAGGCATACAAGTCCTTCAGCAGGGGCGGCTTTTCTTCGGGCTTGCCCCAGACCGGCTTGTATAGAGCCATGAGGGCCTCGTCCAGCAAGGCTCTTTCCAGGGGGCGGTCTGTGTGAACCCCCAGCAGGCGGAGCATGGCAATAGCCATTTCGACCTGGGCGCTGATGTCGTCATAGACAATATCGAGGATGTTCACGGCTGCCTGGTCTGTCCCCACCACGCTTTTTTGGTACACCGTGGAAGAGAGAAAATCCAGGTTCACGTTGCCCTGGGGGTCTATGATTATCAGGCGCACCCCCAGCAGGAGGTGACGCATCATCAGAAGGAGGGTGGCGAAGGTTTTGCCGCTGCCGGTCTGCCCCAGGATAACCGTGTTGTAACTGGGGTTGCGGTCATCAAAAATATCGAGGATGACGGGAGCCTGGTTGCGGTCTATCCCCATCATAATGCCCCGTGTCGCAGTCCTGCGCCGGTACGACAAGGCAGACCCGGCAAGCAGGGCAGCCCCGGCGGTGGTGAGGGGGGTTCCGTCTGTTTCCGCCAGGGCTTCCGCCGAGAAGATGCGCGAAACCATCTCCCCAGGGGAAAACACCCTCTCCATTTTCAGCGACAAAGCGCCGCGCACAATCTCCAGGCGCGAATCCAACTCCCTGCGGTTGGCTCCGGGGACCAGCACATGCAGCCGCGCTGTGTGCAAACTCTCCCCGGCGGAGATGGCATCGCTGATGGCGCGAATGCCCAGCTGGGCGGCCTGCGCCTCGCGGATGCTGTCCACCGTTTTGTCGCCACCGAAGTTTGCCATCGAAGCCTTGGTGTTCAGCAGGCGCATCACCTCGGCTTGGGGGTAGGTGTAGATATGCAGGGAGACGTAGACCGGGAAGTCCTGGGAGAAGAGGTTATGAAACAGGCGGGGTTGGATGATGGCCTGCCCCTGGTCGTTGCTGTTGCCCAACAGGGCAAACAAGCCCCGGTCGGTTTCGATGTATTCCCACATCCCCTTAGCGGTATTGAAGGGGCGGGGCATTTCGTGGTCCAGCAAAGCCGCCCTCAGTCCGTATGCGCCGAGGAGACCGAGCAGCCCGTCTGGTTCGAGCCGGGTGTTCACCGAGAGGTAGGCGCGGATGTAGCGCACCGACTGCACCATCCGGGAGAGGTAGTTTTCGTATTCAATCCGGTAGGCAAGCACGCCCTCGGGCAGGTAGACCTCCGGGGTGGCTGCCTGGCGAAAGGATTCCATCACCACCGATTTGTCCAATGTGTCCGCCACCAGTAAGAGCCGGGCGGCGGGCAGTTCACCGCTGGCGGAGAGGCGCGGGAGCGCCTCCCACAAGCCAGCGGTACTCACCAGCATCGTGTTCGATGCGGTTGTCAGGTCAAAGGGAAAGACCTCGAATATCAATGTTCCTCCTAGCCGAAGCGTATCTGTTCCTGCCCGTCCAGGTCATAGAGGGTCATGCGCACCTCTCCCCCGTCCGGCAGGACCCGGGGCATCACAATCGCCTGGGGGCGGTAGCGGTGAAACAAGGACAAACCCAGGTAGACCAGCACACTGCGGTTGCCGAACCGGGAGAAGCGCACCGCCGCGCCAAAAGCCAGCAGTGCGCTGAGAACGCCTCCCAGGATGCCGAATTTCTGAATGCCGAATATCGCCGCCATGCCGATGACCATCATGTCCTGGGCGGTTAAGCCCAGGAACAGACGCGGTTCATAGTGGAGTACATCCGGCGGGATTTGGTACTGCATGTCCTAAAATCCCAAACTGCTGATGATGTAGCTGGATGCCGCCACCAGAATCAGACCCACGATAACGTCTGGTATCTGGCGTTTGTAGCGGGAGGCGGCTTCGGGGAAGAGCATGGAGCCTGCCATGATAGCGCCTGCCAGCCCCAGAGAAACCAGGGCGAGGGCGGTTGCGAGAGACTGAAAGTTGAAAGACATTGTGACCTCCAAAAGAGAAAAAAAGGGTGGGATAGGAACTTACTGTATTGCCAACATCAATTGGGAAACCCAGCCGTAGCCGGATGACGTTG
>DYNS01000048.1 GCA_020720965.1 Anaerolinea sp.
GGCCGAAGCGGACGCCGACGGCGGGGGAGGCGCGGCAGCGGGTTCTTCCTCCACTGGTTCAGGGGTCTGTTCCAGGGGTGGAGGCGGCGCGGAAACGGCTTCTTCCTCCCCTGGTTCCGGAATCTGTTCCAGGGGTGCAGGCGGCAGGGGGGCGGGTTCTTCTTCCGCTGGTTCCGGAATCTGTTCCCGGGGCGGGGGAGGTGCGGAGGCGGCTTGCACCGGCTGCACTTTCTGCTCTGGCGGCGCGGGCGGCTTGGGGGCAGGTTCGCCCAGCAGTTGAATGTTGCCTGTGCCGGGAGTTGCCTGCCACAACACCGCGCTGACGTTGCTTTCGGTAATCGCCATCAGACGGCGGCGGGCGCTTTCCAGCGTGCCATGTCCCCGGTCATCCGCCAGGGCTTTTTCCCAATTTTGGGGCAGGGCGGCGCAGTAGAGGTTCTTCTCGCCGGGGCGAATTTGCGCCTGCGCGATGTAGGTCTTAACGGTTTGGCTCAAGCCCAACCCCTTGCCAGACATGGCGGCATCGTGCAGGTGACGGGTCTCTGCGCCCAGCAGATAGACATGCGTAGGTCCGCTTTGCGCCACAAAAAGTTGGTCCTGCCTCAGCACGCTGAGGATGAGAGCGCCGATGGTGTATTGTCCCTTGCTGGTGCTGCGCATATTGCCATCCACCAGGCGGGCGTTCAGGTCTTCTATGGCGGCTTTGAGGGCGTTGGTGAGAGAGCCGGGAGTGTTGTAATAGACCTCCGATAACTGGGCGGTAAATTGGGTGTATTGGCTTGCGGTATAGGCAATGTTGCCCGCCAGGGTAAGGTAAACGATGAGGCGGTCTTGTTCCCGCCCCCGCGCCGTTCTCTTGGGCGGATTTTGCGCCAGCAAGCCGGGCATCATTTGCCAATCTTGCTGGTTAATGCGATACATGGTACGCAGGGTTATATCCAGGGCGCTCATGGTTTCGATTATATAAGAAAACTCAGATACGGATAGATACAGTCGGGATGTGGATTGGGGTAAAATCCCACCATCTTAATTCTGCGAGGTAAAAATGTACATAGACCCCAACACTGGCGGCATGTTGTTTCAGGCACTGGCAGCCGCGTTTGCAGTGGCTTCTGGCGTTCTGCTCATGTTCTCTGGGCAAATTAAACAATGGTTTGCGCGAATGCGCCGCAAACTACGAAAAGACCAGGACGAGGAACAAGAATAAATGCGGACCGTCTTACTTGGTTTTGATTCTTTTGACCCGGTGATGTTCCAACGCGCTCATCAGGAGGGCAAAATGCCTCACCTGGGCAAACTGGCAGAGGCGGGGGGCTATTCTCCGCTGGAGGTTTGTTCTCCGCCCCAAACCGAAGTCTCCTGGACGAGCATGGCTACCGGGGTGGACCCTGGCTCTCACGGCATTTTCGACTTTGTTCACCGTGACCCGCAAACTTACGCCCCTTACGTTTCCATTTTGCCCACCCGCCAAAGCGCCCTCGGGGAGCAATTCCTGCCCCCCTACAGCACCAAAACCTTCTTTGAAGAAGCGGCGGAGATGGGCTACCCGGCTACCGCTTTGTGGTGGCCCGCCCTCTTCCCCGCCCGTCCCAACATCCCTGTCGCCACCATCCCCGGTTTGGGCACGCCAGATATTCGCGGGCAGTTGGGGGTCGGCTCTCTCTTCACCACCGAGCCGCAGGAGAAGAAGAAAACCAGGGTTGTGCAATGGCAATCGGTGGGGCGGGGGCGTTTTACCGCCGCACTCGAAGGTCCCAGCGTCAAAACCAAACAAGGTCTGCGCCCTATAACCCTGTCCCTCACCCTGGATATTTTGGACGATGCCTCGGCGGCGCTTACCCTGGGAGAACAGAAAATTCCCCTGCGGCTAGGGGAATGGACTCCCATTGTGGAAGTGAAATTTGCAGCCGGGTTTTTGTCCAATGTCCACGCCATTACCCAGATGATTCTGACCCAGGTTCGGGGGCAGGTCAATTTGTATGTCATGCCCCTGCAAATTCACCCTCTCCATTCGCCCTGGCAATACGCCACCCCGCCTGGCATGGTGAAGGATGCCTGGAAGACCTCTCCCTTCCTCACCCTGGGCTGGCCCCAGGATACCAACGCCCTGGAAGATGGCTGCATTTCGGACGAGCAATTTATTGCCCTCTGCGAATCCATCTTTCTCTCCCGCGAGAAGATTTACACCCGCCTGCTCGGCAAGTTCCGCGAGGGCGTGCTGGCAGGGATTTTCGACTCGCTGGACCGGGTGCAGCACATGTTCCTGCGCGACCGCGAAGACCTGGTGTTGGATTGGTACGCCCGTCTTGATGCCTTTGTGGGCAGAATGCAAGCCCAAATTGAACAATTGGGCTTGCCCAAACATCGCCTGTTGATACTTTCTGACCATGGTTTTCGCACCTTTGAGCAAAAAGCGCACCTGAACCGCTGGCTGGAACAAAACGGCTACCTCAGCCTGAATAAGCCCATCCCCAGCGGCGACCTGCGCGATGTGAACTGGCAAAAAACCCGCGCCTACGCCATCGGGTTGAACAGCCTGTACCTCAACGTTGCCGGGCGCGAGGGCAAGGGGATTGTGGAAGCCGCCTCCCTGGAACCCCTGCTGGAAGAGATTAAAACCAAACTCCTCGCCTGGAAAGATGCCAAAGGTCAGCCGGTCATCAGCCGGGTAAGCCTGAAGCACGAGGTCTTTCACGGTCCCTACAACCGCCTGGGTCCAGACCTGGTCATAGGCTACGCCGCCGGTTTTCGCGCCTCCTCCGAAACAGGCTTGGGCAAGTTCTCTGCCCCCACCCTGGAGCCAAACACAGGGCATTGGGGCGCAGACCACTGCATAGACCCCGCCCTGGTGCCGGGGGTCATTTTTGCCAACCGCGACCTGCAAAACATGCCGGGGCTTTCGTTTCGAGATATTCCCTACCTTGCCATTGGCAAACATCTCGACCAGTCTTACATCAAACCGCCCTCCCAAGCCGGGGGGCAGGGACAAAAAGACATCGAAGAAAGGTTAAAAGGGCTGGGCTACCTGTAGCCGGGCGCTCTGCTTATGTGGCAAAAACTCTTCTCCCGCACTCCCCAAGCCGAAAAACGCCCCGCCTTCATCACCGTTGTTTCGGGCTTGCCCCGCTCTGGCACCTCGATGATGATGAAAATGCTCGCCGAAGGTGGCTTGTCCATCGTCACCGACCAGGTACGCAGCGCGGATGATGACAACCCCAACGGCTATTTTGAATTTGAGCCGGTGAAACAACTCGTTGCCCGTCAGGGCGACCTGCTTGCCGGGCAGCAAGGCAAGGCGGTGAAAGTCATCTCCAACCTGCTGGAATACCTCCCGGCGCAATATTCCTACAAAATCATCTTCATGGAACGCGCTCTCGGCGAGGTCTTAGCCTCCCAAAAGAAGATGCTCGCGCATCGCAACGAAACCTCGCCCATTTCCGATGAGGAGATGCGGGCGCAGTTTGAAGAACACCTGAAGGCGATTAAATATTGGCTGGCGCGGCAGCCTAACATGGAACCGCTGTATGTAGATTATTCCAAAATGGTGTTTGACCCCCAAGCGTATAGCCAAAAAATTGCCAAATTCCTCGCCCTGCCGCTGGACGTGGATAAAATGCAGGCAGTCCCGGCGCAGAGCCTGTATCGAAACCGCTAAAAAACAAAAAAGAGCGGAGGACATCCCGTCCTCCGCTCTTTTTTTTTGCGCTTGCCGCCTGGTCAGACAAGGTCGCGCTGTTGAATCGTTTCCAGCAGTTCCCGCTTTAGGGCGGCGGCGATTTCGGCTTCCTGGCTGTACACATCGGTCATTTCTTCCGGGTCGGCTTCCATATCGTAGAGTTCAAAAGAATCTTCCGCCTCATAACCGGTGTAGTAGATGAGTTTGTACTTTCCCTTGCGAATGACAAAGGTGCCGATTCGCAGGGGCGCAAAAGCGGAGTTGCGCTTGGCTTCCATTACAAACGTGGCACGCTCAGGGCTAGCCTCGCCGCCCAAGCCCGGCAAAACCTGTCCTTCGCACCAATCCGGCGCAGGTTGCCCGGCAAAATGCAGCAGGGTTGGCAACAAATCCACGTTGTTGGTGGGGGTGTAAATATCCTGCCGGGCGGTTTGTCCCGGCGCGCGGACGAGCATGGGAATGTGAATGACCGGGTCGTAGAGCAGAACCGTCTCGTGGTTTTTTTCTCCACGCTCAAACATCTCGCCATGGTCAGACATCACAATCACATAGGTATTTTCCAACTTTCCGGCGGCTTCCAGCGAGTCCATCATCTTGCCAAACTCTTTATCCACCGTAGCAACATACTCGTCATAAGAGCGGCGGGCGTTGTTCAGTTCGGCGTTGGGCTTGCCATCCGATAAGCGGTGCTTGGGTTTTCGGGTTGGGGTAAAGGTATCGTCAAATTTTCCAAAAAACTCGCTGCTGGGTCTAAAAGGCGCGTGCGGCGAAAAAAGATGCAGGTAGGCAAAATAAGGCGCACCCAATTTTTGAACAAAGTCGCCCAGGCTGGTAAAAAGGTCGTCCAGGCGATACTTAATCGGGTAGTTCACATCACCGGGTAAACCTTTGGGGTAATCGGCGGTGGCGGTTTGGGCAATGGTGCGGGCAACAAGCGCCTTTTGAAGGGGATTCAGCACCAGCGACCCGTGATTGTTACCCCGGAAAAGGAAATCATCCAGCCCCCGGTAGGCGAGGGTCTGGTCTCGGAAGGAATCTGCCACGATGTAATCTGCCACGCTGAAAGCGGAGGGCGGCAAAATCAGGTCTATATCCCTGTTAAATTGGGAGAGAATGAAATTTGCCCAGATATTTTGGCTAAAACCAACCCGCTGATACTGTTCTCCCAGCAGGCGGAAGATGTTCCGCTCTGCCAGCGAGCGTTTGATGGCGCCGCCATTGTTGATGGCGCGATGCGTCCAGGGGTAAAGACCGGTGAGCAGGGAGGAGGTGCCGGGGATGGTGTAGTTGCCGGAAGAGTAATGGGCATGATACACCGTTGCCCGTTCTGCAAAGCGGCGCAGGCTGGGGGTTGTGTCTCTGGGGTAGCCGTAAACCGAGAGGTTGTGGGCGCTCATCGCGTCAAAGAGAACGATGAGGATGTTGGGCAGGGAGGGGTTGGTGGGGCTTAGTCGCCGGGCAGATTGGGCAAGGAGAGCCGCCGGGGGCAGCAAGGCAGCCAGTTTAAGAAAGTCGCGTCTGTTGAGGGGGGGCATTTTTTCGTTCCTAAAGCAGGTTTCGCACCAGTATAAAGACCAGCGAGAGCAGGCTGGCAGGGAGGGAGAGGTAGATAAACACGCTTGCTCTTTCTGCAAAGGATGCCAGGATTTTTCTGGGAAGGGGCAGGTTGCCCAGCACAATGGCAAGCAGGAGAAAGCCAAAGCCCGCGGCAATGGACCCAACAAACAGGTCTTTGGGGTAGCCTTCGGCTTCGTTTATCCAGTCTATAAAGAGCATCAGGTAGCCGAGCAGCATCATGCTCAGGGCGGCGGCGCTGGCAAGGAAGTTTTGGTAAAACCAGCGGCGGGGTAGAAAAAAGGCAAGCCCCAGGGGGAGTAGGAGTACCAATAGGCTTTCCAGCAGGTTTACTGTCAGGGCGTATGCCAAAATTCCGGCAATTTCACCCAGGGAGAGGAAATATAGCCAGCTGGGTAGTTTCCAAAAGAACCAGAGCAAAGTCCAGCCGTAAACGAGAAGGACGATAACGCCATACACGGCGGCGACTTCGGCGCGGTTGGGGCGATTGAAGAGAGACAAGAGAGAGACCTTTCGGATGTTTAGGGAGGGGCGGCGCAGAAGATGCTTTGCAAGGATTGCAGGTCTGCCGGGGGGAGGGGCAGGTTGGCGAGGCGGAGGCGTTCTGCCGGGGGGAGGTTGTGCCCTATTTTAACGGAAACCTGCTCCAGCCTTGTCCAGTCTTCGGCTTGGGCAAGGGAATGGAGGAGGGGCAGCCATTCCATTTCGACTTTTGGCGTGTAGCCAAGTTCGAGGGTTTCTGCGCTCAGGCGGTGGGCTTCCT
Source organism: Anaerolinea sp. (assembly GCA_020720965.1). Classification (GTDB taxonomy): domain Bacteria; phylum Chloroflexota; class Anaerolineae; order Anaerolineales; family Villigracilaceae; genus UBA5195. Next base: position 6,015 of record DYNS01000048.1, read on the forward strand.
GCCAGTCGCCTTTTTGCCTTGCGAGAGAGATTTTTTGGTAGTAGTAGCACCAGGTGTGAGCAGGTTCTGCGCCAAAGGGGTAAAAGGGCGGGGTAAGCGCCGGGGCGTTGGTTTGGATGTGTTCTATCTCGGAGTAGGGCGCAATATCGCGCACAAAGTCCGGGGCGGTGGCGGCGATTTCTGGCAGGTTGGAGTCGAGCGCCTGCATACAGGAGTCTTTGTCTGGCTGGCTGAGGATGAGCAGGTTGCGGTAGTTGGCATAGGTGCGGATGGAGCGGCGCAGGTCGTACACTTGCCGCTCGCGGGCTTGGGCTTTTTGCAGGGTGTCTTCTCCGGCGATGGCGGCGTAAATGCCCGGTTGTAGATATTCCGCGTTTTGGCTGTGCGGGTGATAAAGAAGGTTGGCGGGACCCCACACAAAGTAATCTTCCTGAATGTTCCCCGCCGGATATAAGGCTACCAGAGTTGTGTTGGTTTCCAACTGCGGCGCACGCCAGGCGACCTGCCACCAAAACTGGCGTTGAACCTGGCTGACCCGTGCAAAATAGTCGGCATTGGTGCCCTGCGTAAAAAACGCCCACCCGATGAGAATCCCCAAGACGATGGCGCGGAGGTTTTTTTGCGGGATTTGCAGCCCAATTCCCGCAAAAAGCAAGGCTGCCCCGGCGGAACTGACGAGGGCGTAACGCGAGAAATCTGGAAATTCCACCCATCGATTCACCATCACGATGGGGACAAGTGCCAGTACACAGACTGCGATGCCCACCCCAACCGACTCCCAAAATGCGCGGCGTGGCAGGTTGGAGAGTTGTTTGCGACTGCCAAGCCGGAACAAGACAATCCCCATAAGAGCCATCCCATAGACCCAGGGCTGCATTTCCCCCACTCTTTGTTGCAGGGGGGTAACCCAGGCAGAAAACAGGACGGTGAAGGTGTTTTGCAGGGTTTTGAAGCCCCATTCCAGCGCGGTTGGGGCGGGGGATGCCCAAAACTGTGCCAGTTGAGCGCCCATATCGGTTGCCTTGCGCCCGCCTTCAAACAGCAGCGCTCTCCAAGCCAGGTAGCCTGCCGGAATGAGCAGGTACACGCTCCAGCCTTTCCAAAGGCTTGTCAGGCTTGTTTTTATTTCCCCGGCGCGCAAGGCAAGCACAAGCAGCAGGGCAAGGCGCAGGGCTTCAAAACCAATTTCGTATTCCACCAAGCCCAGGTACAACCAGCCCAAAAGAATTGCCCCGGCGGTTTGCCAAAATTTGGGTAAAGGAGCGGTTTCCTGCCAGGCTTTCAGGCTGAGAGCCACCGAAAACATTGCCGCCGCAAGGCTAAACAGTTGAGATTGATAATCGATTCCGTTGTATTGCCACAAAAAACCAGGGTACAGCAGGTAAAAAGCCGCCGCCGTCAGCGCCTGCCCCTCTTGCTGCCACATTTTCTTCACCACCCAGCCAAAAGCAAGAGCGCTTGCTACCCTAAAAAGCCAACCGCTCAGGTTATACCCCAGAGGGTTTTCGCCAAAAAGCGTGTAGGCAGCGCCAAGCACATAGGCGCGTAGGGGGCGGTCTATGGCGTAAATGGGGTGAAACGCTTCCATTCCCCCGGCTTTGGCAGCCCACATCAGGTACCAGTCATCGTTAAAATAGCCCATCTGCCCCATCAGCGGCAGGTATGCCAGCCCGGCAAGCGCAAAAAGCCATAATCCGCTACGAAAGGTTCTCATGCTTTGGCTGCCATCGCCAGCTCCAGGGCGCGGATTCCATCTTGCAGGGAACAAAGCGGATTCTCCTGCCCGGAGGCGACCCGCAGAAAGTGGGCGGTTTGCGCCAAAAAGAGCTGGTTGCGCTCGAACCCGGCGGGAGGTTGGTACACCGTTTGGGTGGGGGCGGCAGGCTGAGGGTAGATTCCGCCAAAGGCTTCGCCCACGCTCAGGTGCAGCAGGCTTCCATCGGCATTGTCCCAGCGGAGGGTTCCCGCCGTGCCGACAATCTCCAACCGGTGAACTGCCGGGCGTTGGACGTAATTGACATGCAGCCCGCCAATGGCTCCGTTGGCAAAGCGCAGGCTCATCTCTGCCACATCTTCCACGCCGCTTAGTTCCAAGGGGGAAACCTGCCCCTGCAAGGCGCGGATGGTTTCGATTTCGCCCAGCAGGTAGCGCAGATAGTCTAGCGGGTGGGTGAGGGTGCGAATGACCCCGCCGCCCAGGTCTTCTCTGGCGGCGTAACTTTGGCGGTAGTCTTCCCAGGGATGCCAGTTGGGCAGGTATTCGCCCCAATGGGCATGAACGGTGAGAATTTTGCCCAGGTCGCCGTTTTGGAGGAGGCTTTTGGCTTTTTGCAGGGTGGGGTGATAGCGAAATTGAAACCCGACCAGGATGCGGCTGCCGCTTTCTTCGGCGGCGCGGCGCAAATCCTCCACGCGGGAGAGGTTTTCGGCGATGGGTTTTTCCAGCAGCATGGCGCAGCCTGCCTGCGCGGCGGGGATGGCGACATCCAGATGCAGGGCGGTGGGGTTGGCTACGATGACGGCTTGGGGGCGGTGTTTTTGAAGGGCTTGGGTTAAATCTGTTTCCACCGGGTAGCCTGCCAATTCGTCATCTGGCAGGGTGGCGGTGTGGGTGCGGTAGAGGACGAGGTCTTTCTCGCCCAGGGCAAGCAGGTTGCGAAAGTGGCGGCGTCCGATGGAGCCAAGTCCGGCGAGGAGAATTTTCATAGTTCGTAGTTCCAATGGGAGATGGCTTGCCCGGCGACCTGGTTGAAGAGCTGCCTATCTTGCGCGGTGAAGAGGTTGCGCCAGTTTCCGGCTTTGCCTTTGGGGAGGAAGCGGGCAATGGATTCGTTGCGTTTTGCCTGCCATTCTTCGTCCAGGTTTTGGTTCATCTCGGTTTGGATGAAGTCTCGCAGGGGAATGGTGGTATCGGCGCCGAGGAATGCCCAGAGTTTTTGCATTTCCTGCTCCGGGTTGGTCAGCAGGTCTTCGTAGCGCAGGGTGTGATAGGAGGCGGGGTAAAGCCTGCGGGCTTCGGCATCGATTTCGGTCACGTCATCCACCCAACGCTGGCCAATTTGCCGCAAAAAAGTGGGGGTGAAGAGGGAGCGTCGCCCGTCTGCAAAGGGGGCGGGGTCCTTTTGCAGGTCTGCCAGGATGCGGCGGTCTTCGGGGGTGAGGAAGCGCGAGTCTTCTACAAAGTTGCGAAAGCGTTCCGAGACGAGGACATCCCGCCCGTCCCGGACGATGTAGATAAGTTTGGCATCCGGGTAGATGGCGTGTGTGTCGCGCACGACCTGCCCATGCAGGGTGGACGAGGGGCTTTTATCTCCTACGATGGTTTTTCCGAGGCGGGAGGCTTCCCGTTCCAGGATGAAGTCGGCGGCGGCTCGCATGACGATGGGGGAGAGGTCGCGTCCGTTGTTCCAGCGGTTGGATTTGCGGCTGAGCCAGTCTTCGGCTTCTGGGGTGTTGACCAGGGATTTGAGCATGGGGGCGCGGGTGAAGAAGTGCGCCTGGTAGTTGCAGTGAACTTGCGGGTGAATGCGGGTGAGGCGCATGAGGAGGGTGGTGCCAGAACGGGCGTGCCCCATGAGAAAGAATTTGGGGCGGGGGAAGAAGAGGCTTAGTTCTTGCACTTCTTCGGCGCTGAGGGCGGGGATTTCGTTCCGCTTGCGGGCGGTAGGTTCGCCGTGCAGGAGGATGCGGGCGGCGGATTTGAGTCGGTGTAGGAAGGACATTCTTTTGCGCTCCGGGTTTTATACAAGGGCTGAAAAAAGTCTACATCTCCTGGTTTGGCATCCCTAGCGCCTGTAGCACAAACGCGGCGGTGCGTTTGCCGCTACTGCCATCCGTGTAGGTGATTTCGTCCCGGATGAATTTGCGCCGTTCGGCAGAATCCAGGGCGGGTTTTTGCAGGTAGGCGTTTAGGGCTTCGCGCAGTTCGGCTTCGTTTTGGGCAATGCGCCCGGCTTTGGCTTCTCGAAAACGTTGATGGGTGGGCCAATTGCCAATCTCCCGCAGGGAGAGCGAGAATTTGCCCGGTACGTTCCAGCCGCCGGGGGCATCCAACACCGCGCCGATGATGGGTGTATCGTGTACGGCGGTTTCTACGACCATGGTGGAGTAAACCGTGACGAAAACGTCTGCGTGCGCCATCATGGATGCTTTTTCGTCCATATCTTCGCCGCCGTAGTAGCCGAGCGAGCCGCCCATTGCCACCGGGCGGACAACGTGAACGTGCGGGTATTTTTGCTCCAAGGCAAAGATGCGCTCGCGCTCCTCCGCAAAGATGGCGGGTTTTTGCTGAAAGTGGCTGGGGTGCAGGCGGATGAGCAGTTGAGCGGGGGCGGCGAGAGAATCGGTGGCGGTGAGCCGCGCCAGGGCTTCTACGTTGGGGTAGTTGGGCGCAAAGTGAACGAAACTACAGGCGTAGGCGATGAGTTTTCGGTTTTCTTCCAGCCCGTGCAGCCGAAAATACTCGGCGCGGGGCATTTGCCATGTTTTGCGAAAGTAGCCATCGTAGGAGGGAATGCCACCAATGTGGACGCGGTTCGGGTCCCAGTCCGAGCCGTTGACCAGTTCCGTTTTTTGGGCTTGCGACCAGCAGGTGGCGTAGTCTATGGGCGCGCCGGGGATGGTGTAGCTGGAGGAGTTATCCCAACCTACAATGGCTGCCAGGGTGGGGATGCCGCGCCGGTGTGCTTCGCGCAGCAGGTATCTATCCATTCGCCAACCGGCGGTGGAGGCGATGACCAGGTCGGGTTTGTATTTTTCCCATAAATCGGCGTACAGGTTGGGGGTAAAGCGGGTTTGGGCTTGTACCAATGCCCGGCGGGCGAGGCGGCTGGAGCGCAGAATGAGAATCACCAGCGCGGAGGGAATCCAGACCCCCAGGCGAAATTTCCAGCCGTTTTCTGCCCATACTTCCCAAATATGGCTGTCCATTGCCTCGGTGTTGATGCGCCAGGAGCCGCCGACCCGTCGCAGGTAGGCGAGCAGCCATTGCCAGCGCGGTTGCACAGTTTGGGCGTAGCGGTTGGCTTCTTTCAGGCGCAGCCCCTCAAAAATGAGACCGGGTTGGGCAAATTGGGCGGCAATTTTGTCTTTGGTGTCGTCATCGGTCAGCACAATCACTTGCACGCCCGCCGCCAACAGGCTGGGGAGCAGGTCGGATTGCAAAAAATAGATGATTGCCATGCCATGGTCGGCAGAGATGAAGATGCGTTTGGTCATGCGGGCAAGTATATCATCCCGTTTTGGGATAGAATTTGGCGGATGCCTGCCTTTACTTCTCCCCCGAACCCCAAGCATTTTCACCTGCGCGTGTGGGATTTGGTGCGCCAGATTCCCCCTGGCAGAGTTGCCACCTATGGGCAGTTGGCGGCGCGGATAGCCCCGGAAAACCGGGTTTGGGGGGCGCGTTGGGTGGGTGGGGCGCTGGCAGTCTGCCCGGATGATGTTCCCTGGCAGCGGGTGGTGAACGCGCAGGGAAAGATAAGCCCCCGCCCAGGGGCGGAGGCGCAGGCGGCTTTGTTACGCGCCGAGGGGGTGGAGTTGGACGAGAGCGGGAGAATTGATTTACGCCGTTTTGGCTGGCAGGAGGAGGGTTAACCCCAATGGGGGGCGGGCAGCTCGTGGGCGGGTTGCACTTTTTCCAGTTTTCCGGCGCGGATGATGGCGACTTTTTGCGCCAGGGCGCGGGCTTCGGCGGGGTCGTGGGTGATGAAGAGGGTGGTTGTGCCGGTTTGCCCCAGAAGGTTCTTCAGGTCTTGTACCAGGCGGGTGCGGGTAGGTGAATCGAGGGCGGAGAAGGGTTCGTCCAGCAGGAGCAGTTCCGGCTCTAGCGCCAATGCTCTAGCCAGGCTCACCCTTTGCCCCTCGCCGCCAGAGAGTTGGCTGGCGCGGCGTTTTGCCAAGTGTTCAATTCCCAGTCTTTGCAGCCAGGTTTGCACTTTTTGGTGGGTTTCTGCCGCCGGGTTGCCCCGAAAACGCAAGCCGAGGGCGATGTTTTCGGCTACGGTGATGTCGAAGAGCAGCGGGTCTTGCATCACCAAGCCGATTTTTCGCCGGTATGCCAGGGCGGGCAGAAGGG
>DYNS01000355.1 GCA_020720965.1 Anaerolinea sp.
GTGAGTTACAAATACCAAGCGGCGGTAATGCTGAAACTGCTGATTCATCAGCCATTGAACCGTTTCAGAGTCATATTTGCGGGAAAGCGCCTCGAACTGCCCAAGCGGGTCTGTGCCTGCTGCCAGCCAGCCCGCTGTCAGATAGTAGGTGGCAGGTTGCGACTCAAATTCCTGGCGATAACGCTGGCGCGAACCGAGCAAAATGGCAATGCAATCATCAGCTTTGGGGATTATCAACGTGTGGCGACCCGCCTGCACGTTTGCCAGGCCGTTGCCGCACAGACCATAGCCCAAAATGACCAGGCTGGGTTGGGGCAGGGCATCGAGATGGGTTTGCAGAGCCGTTTTTAGATTTTTGGGAACGGCGTGCAAGCCGTAGTCGAGAAAATGAACCGAATCAACCGGCAGGTGTGGCAGGTGTTTTTTCGCCATTTCGGCAAAAACCTGGCAGGAGAGAAACACCACCGGTTGGGCAGGCATGGCTAAAACTCCTGAGCGGTTTGCAACGCAGCGCGGATATTTTCCAACGGCGTGCCGGGCGGCAGGTCGCAGCCGGAGGAAAGGAAAAAGTTGGGGTGAACGCTTGTGGCAGCCAGCAAAGCAGCGCTTTCGCGGCGGATGCTTTCCGGCGTGCCGCTGTAGAAAACGCTGGTCGGGTCCAGGTTGCCCGAGAGAATGACCTGCCCTTGCACCGCGTTGAGGGCGGCAGGCAAATCCATTGGCGCGCCAAAGTGATAGATTTCTGCGCCTGATTCCAGGATTTTTGGTAAATGCACCAGTTTTGCGCCGCAATTGTGCAGGATGATGGCAAACTCCGGGCTTTGAGCGGCTTCAATAACCTGGCGGATGTAGCGGGATGAGAATCGCCCCAAACCGCGCGGCGAGAGCAGCCCGGCAGCCGGTTCCGCCATGATGATTCCATTCACACCGCTGGCGCGAAATGCCTGGATGTATTCCAGCAAAAAGGGCATGACCTTTTCCAAAAGGGCTTCGAGAGTTGAAGGGTCGGCGGCGCTGAGTTCGAGGGCTTCAGAGACCCCCAAAATGCGCCCGGCGAGAGAAAAAGGTCCAATCACGCCGCCCAGTACCGGCACGCCACGCTCTTTTCCGACGGCAACCAGTTTTTGGGCAGTATCTAGATAAACGGTTGTGCGCCTAGCGCCGACAGAGGGCACGGGCAGGGATTGGATTTCTGTCAGCGATTGGACGCGCCGCCCCAAAACGGTGGGGATTTCTTCTTCCGAGAAGCGAATCTGGCAGCCGAAGGCTTCGGCCTCTACGGATAAATCCATAGCGGTCAGCAGCGCGGGCAGTTGGAGTTCCGCCTGCAATGCCAGCGCCGCCTGGGCTTGAACCCCGGCATCCGAAATGGCTTGAAGAACGCTGGCATCGGTCAGCTCCAGCCCGCCGTAAATCCCGATTGGGAGAAATGGGCGGGTGGGGCTGTGCAGAACGTGATGGGCAAAATGGGTCTGCATGGTTTAGCCGCGCCTGGCAGGTTGCGTAGATTCGACCAGGTTGAAAGACATTTCGACAAAATCAGCGCCGGACAGGCGCGCATCCGGGGAGCAGCCGCCAACCAGTAATCGGAATGCGCCCGGTTCGAGGCGGCTTTGTCCGTCCTGGTCTGTAAACGCTAAGTCTTGGGGGGAAAGGCGAAAGCGGAGGTTTTTCTCCTGTCCGGGTTGCAAATCGACCGGACGAAAGGCGACCAGTTTCCAGCGTGGGACGCGCGCCGAGGCTTGGACATCTTGCAAGTACACCTGAACAATCTCGCGTCCGGCACGCTGTCCGCTATTTTTCAGGCGGATGCCAAAGGAAATTTCCTGCCCGGTCTTTCGTTGGGGAGGAACCGCCCGCAGGATGGAGTAAGTAAATTGGGTGTAACTCAGCCCAAAGCCAAAGGGGTAGGCGGGTTCCTTTTCCGAATAGCGGTAGGTGCGCCCGGTCATGGCGTAGTCGTCAAAGGGCGGCAAGTCTTGGATGGATTGGGGGAAGGTGAGGGGCAATCGCCCGCCGGGGCTGGCATTGCCGAAAAGAATGTCGGCGGCGGCGCGCCCACCTTCCTGACCGGGATACCAGGCGTAGAGGATGGCATCGGCTAACTCGGCGGCTTCACCCAAGACGAGGGGGCTGCCAGCGTTGAGGAGCAGGACAATTGGCGTACCGGCGGCGGCAATCCGTTTGAGGTAGTTGAGTTGGTTGACGGGCAGGTTAATCTCGTTCCGGTCGCCATTGGCGCGGGTGAGAACCGCCTCGCCTTCCTCGCCTTCCATTTGGGGCGAAATGCCCAGGCAGGCAATCACCAAATCGACTTCGCTTGCCAGGGTTTCAGACCAGTCGTAAGTTTGGAGGCGTTCCTCGTTCAGGAGACAGCCAGGGCGGTATTCAATGGAAACGCCTTCGGGCGCAACGGCAAGAAGACCATGCAGGAGGGTGGTCAGATTTTGGTTTAGCCCGTAGTAATTGCCGAGCAGCACATCAATGCTGGCGGCATTGGGACCGACAACCAGAATCGAGCGGACGCTGGGGGCAATGGGCAGAATGTTTGCCTTGTTTTTGAGCAAAACCATTGAATGAACGGCGGCGCGATAAGCCAGTTGGCGATGTTGGGGGCTGCCAACGACCGACATGGGGATTTGGGCATACGGAACCAGTTCCGGCGGGTCGAACATGCCCAGTTTGAAGCGGGTGCGCAAGGTGCGGGTCAGCGCCTGGTCAATATCGGCTGTGGTGAGCAGACCCTGTTCGAGGGCTTCGGGGAGGGCTTCATAGGCCTGGTCACAAGCCAGGTCGCAGCCTGCCCGCAGGGCAAATGCCGCCGATTCGGCGGGGGTATGGGTGAGGTGATGATGGTTGTGAAAGTCGCTGATGGCGCCACAGTCCGAAACGACATGCCCTTCAAATTTCCAGTCATCGCGCAGAAGGGTTTGGAGTAAAAATTGGCTGCCACAGCAGGGTTCGCCGTAGAGACGGTTGTAAGCGCCCATGACCGCTTCCACTTTGGCTTCTTGCACCAGTTTTTGAAAAGCGGGTAGGTAGGTATCGTACAAATCCTGGGCGGAGGGGTTGGCGTCGAAGATGTGGCGTTCTTTTTC
>DYNS01000356.1 GCA_020720965.1 Anaerolinea sp.
ACTTGATCTCGTTAAAAGACCTTATTTTATCCCCCTTGTTGGGAGGATAGGGGATGCGGTGGCATAGATAAAGGAGCGGGGAGCGGGACCAAAGAAACAGTAGCCGATGACCTTCTCCAGGCTGCCCCACTTTTCCAAAATGTAGAAATGTTCCATTTTTTCCCTGCCCAAACTGCGCGGAGGTAGGGATTTTTCGATTCCGAGAGGGCGGGCGCTTTTGAACTGAATCGAGTCCGGGTTGGAAAAAGCCGGGTCGTGCGCCACAACCAAATGGTCTGCGCCGATTTCGGAAATGGCGTAGCCCATGCCCACGTTGTATTTGCCGCGCGGCTCGTGCATGGCAAGTTCCTGCCCCTTAACCTGCATGGCGAAAAAGGGCGCATCCCCGCCGATGATTTCTGCGGCGCGGCGACTGCCCTCTGCCAGCAGGTTTCCCAAGCCCCGGCGGTGAGCAATTTGCTCAATCATCTCCAGCATGGCTTGTGCGTTGCCAAAGCGCAGGTCTATGCCACCGGTTTGCTCCAGGGTGAGCAGACCGTGTTCAAAACACTCCATCGCAAAAGAGATGGTCGCCCCGGTGGAGATGCTATCTAGCATGTAGGCGTTGCAGAGTTCATTGGCGCGGGCGATGGCTTGCAAATCGGAGATGCCGCAGTTGGGACCAAACGCGCCCACCGTTTCATATTCGGGACCGCCGTAGGGGGAGGTTTTGCCGTCTATCGCCACTTCGCGTTTACAACGCACCGCGCAGGCGTAACAACTACGCCGGGCAGTGAGCAGTTGTTTTTCGTAGGCTTCCCACCTTACCTCGTCCACGCCTTCAAACGCGCCCTGCCGAAAGTTACGGGTAGGTAGAATGCCGCCGGTGTTGAGCGGCTCCACAATGCCGGGCGTGCCACGCTCTTGCAAATCCCAACTTTGGGGGTGCTCGCGCACCGATTTTGCCAGTTTGCGCCCCAAAGAAAGCAGGGCTTCCGGGTCTTTTGCTAAAGATTGATAGCGCTCCGTGCCGCGCACGGCGATGGCGCGCAGGTTTTTACTGCCCATCACCGCACCCAAACCGTTGCGCCCGTTAAAGTGGCGCAGGTCGTTGGTGATTCCGGCAAAGCGCACCAGATTTTCCCCGGCGATTCCGTTTTGTAGCACCCGGATTTTGTCATCGCCCAGCTCGATACGGATACTTTCCTGCACTTCGGCAGTCAGCCGCCCCCACAGGTGGGAGGCGGAGCGAATTTCCGCGCCGCCGTTTTGCACCCACAAATACACCGGAGCCAGAGCGCGCCCGGTGACAACGATGGCTTCGTAGCCCGCCATTTTGAGTTCCGGACCCCAAAAGCCCCCGGCTTCCGATTCGCCGTAGCCGCCCGTCAGCGGGGAGCGCGCCGAGACCACGTAGCGCGTGGCAGTGGAGACGGGCGCGCCGGTCAGCAGGCCGTTGGCAAAGACCAGCACATTTTCCGGGGCAAAAGGCTCGGTATGCGGGGGCAGTTCTTTGAGCAAAATGTAGCCTGCCAGGGCTTTGCCGCCGGGGTAAAGGCGGTACAGTTCCGGCGGGAAGATTTCTTCGCTGATGGTTTGGGTGGTGAGATTCACCCGCAGGATTTTGGCTGTTGTTCCGTACATGGAAAAAGCTCTCTCCTCTACAGTTCCAGCGCCAGGGAACAGGGAATGTCACCGGGCATACCGGGGATTTGTATCCGTTGGGTGTTCCACAAAGGGGTGGGAGTCAAAATTTCGCAGGCGGTTTCACCGACCAGGGCGGTATCTTCCATTTTTGCGCCGAGGACGGTGGGATTCCAGGCGACTGCTTGCCCGGCGGCGAGAACATCCGAGGCGGTGGAGGTGGCGAGGTATTCACGCGGCTCGTAACCGGTCACTCCGCCCTGATGGTGCTGCCGCCATTCGTCCGGGAAACCGGCGGCGGCGTAAGCCTGCTTGCCCTGGTGCAAAATCTCCGCCAGAGAAGCGCCGGGGCGGGAATGTGCCAGCAAAGCGGCGTTCACCTGCGCTGCGGCGTAGATGCGCTCTTGCAAGTCGGCGGGCGGCTTGCCAAAGTGAACCATGCGCGAGATGGAGCAGACCAGCCCGTTTTGCCTGCCGCTGAGAACCAGCAGGGCATATTTTTGCAGTTTTTTGGCAGTCGGCAGGGGGTGACGGTAGGTGCGGTCATCCACCGCTACCAGATTAACAATCGGCTGAACACCGCGCTGTTGGGTTTCTCTGCCAACCAGCGCCGCCAACTCCCATTCCGTCATGCCAGGGCGGAGGTGCTGTACCGCCGCGCTCAGGCTTTCGGCGCAGCGCTGCCCCAGGCTGCGAAAACGGTCGGCTTCTTGCGGGGAGAGATGGGCGCGCAGGCGGGAAATTTGCGGGGCGACATCTTCCGCCCCGTTAAACGGGACATCGCTGAGGAGATTTTTCCCGGCTGTGAGACGGTGCAAGCCTTGCAGGGGAGTCTCCCAGGGAGAGATGACCCATTCCCAGCCCTGGTCTTGCAGGTTTTCTTCTTCCTGAAGGCGCGGGGCTTCGATGTTGTTGGTGACCAGGTATTGCCCGGTGCGGGTGATGAGCAGGGAAGCCGCTCCCTCGGCAACAGCGGTATTGACGTAGGAAGCCGCGCCACAGGTTGCCCAGGCAAAACTGCTCACCCGGCGCAGGAGAATCGCCTCTGCTGAGTGGCTCTCCAGCAGGGCGCGCAGTTGCGCTTGCTTGCGAAAACATTCTTCGTTCATGCAAAAACCATCCTCAGGCTGGTGACGAGGAGCAGAACCAGCACAAATTTACGAAAGCCCTGCGCCGGAATACGATTTTCCAGCAACGCCCCCGCAATCAGCCCCAAAACGAGGGCGGGTAAGGCAACTTTGCCAAACCAGCCCAGCACAACCGGGCTGAAGTTGCCCGCCAGGGCGTGATTAAAAATGACCTGCACGCTGCTAACGATGAAATAACCCTGCAAATTACTGCGAAAGCGAGCCGGTTCCCAGCGTTGTGTATCGGCGTAGATGATGACGGCGGGACCGGGGGTGTTGAAAGCGCCTCCCATCAGACCGCTGAGCAGCCCCGCCAGCGCCTGCCAAAAAGGGTGTTTTGC
>DYNS01000049.1 GCA_020720965.1 Anaerolinea sp.
TCATGGCGGCGGCGCGGGCGCGGCGCAGGTCAGAATGGGGCAGGTCGAGAATCTTTTGGTCGTTGGTGTAGGAATGGATGGTGGTCATAAACGCGCGTTTAATCTTCAACTTGTCATGCACCACTTTGGCGGCGGGCGCAAGGCAGTTGGTGGTGCAGGATGCGTTGGAAACCACATGGTGCTTGGCGGGGTCATATTGTTCTTCGTTTACACCCAGAACAATCGTCAAATCTTCACCTTCGGCGGGGGCAGAGATGATAACTTTTTTGGCGCCGCCCTTGGTAATGTGATTCTCTGCGCCGCGCACGGTTTTGCCTTTTTTGTTCACACCATCGCTTTTGATGGTGAATAAACCGGTCGATTCAATCACAATTTCCACGCCCAGGCTTGCCCAAGGGATATTGGCGGGGTCGCTTTCTTTGAAGGCGGTAATTTTCTTGCCGTCAATCACCAAGCCGTCTTCCACCACTTCCACCGTGCCGTTAAAACGCCCGTAGTTCGAGTCGTACTTCAGCAGGTGCGCCATCGTCTTCATATCGCCCAGGTCGTTGAAAGCCACAACTTCCAACTCCTGCGGGTAAAGGTCACGAATGGCTTTAAGAACCTGGCGCCCAATGCGCCCAAAACCGTTGATGCCAACTTTCACTGTCATTGTAAAATCTCCTGATTTTTGGATTGGTTTGTGAATTTTTGCACAAGCGGGATTTTACCATAAAACCTACCGCGCAAAAAAGGAAGAAGAGCGCGCTCCGCCAAAAAGGAGGAGGGTGACGCTCGTAACAAACACCGTTTAAGGGCGCACTGCCCGCCCCAGGGCGCGCCGGAAATTTCGACCCGGCGCCTGCTTCCGTTAAGCCAAAGGACCCGTCCGCTCGTAGAACAAATCCATAAGGGCTTGCGCCAACTTGTCGGGGTCATGCCGCCAGGGGTTGTCGTCATCGACGAGGTTCGCGCCATAGATGGGATAACGGTCTGCCGCGCCGCCTATCTTAACCCATTCTACGCCATTTGGTAACGGGGCTTCGTGCCAATTATTACAAACAATCAGGTCAAATACACCTGTCCCCAGGTGTTCATCCAACACCGAAGCATGGGCGCTTACATCGTAGCCGCTCGTTTCGCCTTGCTGTGTGGCAATATTGACGACATACACCTTAAGGGCGCGGCTTGCCCGCATCGCCGCCAGCACATCCGGCACGAGCAGGTTGGGCAAAAGGCTGGTGTAAAGGCTGCCGGGACCCACCACAATCATATCCGCGTTGAGAATTGCCCGTAAAACGGGGGGAAAGGCGGGCGGGTTGCCCGGTTCCAAATACACTCGCTGCACCTTGCCCGGCATTTCGGGAATTTTGCTCTCCCCGCTCACCCGCACAGAATGGGAGGAGTTAGGCAGTTGCACATCCGCAACGAGGTGAACATCTTGCAGGGTGGCAGGCAGCACCCGCCCATGCACCGAAAGCACCCGACCCGATTCGGCAACGGCTTCTTCAAAACTCCCCGTTAAATCCGCCAGAGCGGAGATGAACAGGTTGCCAAAGGAATGCCCTCCCAAGCCAGAGGAATCGCTGAAGCGGTATTGAAACAGTTGCGTAAGCAGGGCTTCATCATCGGAGAGGGCGGCGAGGCAGTTGCGAATGTCTCCGGGGGGCAAAATGCCCAAGTTTTGGCGCAGCCTGCCAGAAGAGCCACCGTCATCCGCTACGGTGACGATGGCGGTAAGGTTAAACGTGTGGCTTTTAAGCCCGCGCAATAAGGTGGATTGCCCATGCCCGCCACCCATCGCCACAATCCGCGCACCCCGGTCGCGGCGGCGATGTTCTGCCAGCTGGTCCACAAGGCGCTTGCCGGGGCGCAAAAAGGGGTTAAGCAGGGCGCGATTAAGCCCGGCAATCGCCCAGATAACGAGGATAAGCCCCAGAGTGAGAAATACGGCAACCCGCAGCGGGCGCGGAAAAACCCTGAGAGTGGCGGCATCCAAAAGCGGGTTCAGGTCTTCTTCCGGGGTGGTACGGTAAATATCCAGCAAAAAATAGGCAACTCCCACACCCAAGAAAGTCACCCCCACCAGAAGCAAAACAAGCCAGCGTTTTACGCCCAAACCTGGCGAAAACCAGCGCAGAACGGCTGCCATTTGCTGACGCAGGGAAGAAGTTTGGCGGAGAAGGGTTTGCACAGGTTCGGATAATAGCAGGGTTCGGAGGCTCCGTCAACAATCCTATATATTTCTTACACAATACTCATTTACGGTTAAGACTATTACGACAAAATAGGTAGAATTTTACAAAGGAGAACTGCTATGAAAAAACTATGGAACATCCCTTTTTTGTTGTTGATTCTTATCCTTAGCGCCTGCGCCGCGCCCGCTCCTGCCCCGGCGACCCAGGAGCCGGCTGCCACCCTTTCCGCGCCGGAAGAGGTGCCCACTTCCGCGCCACAGGAAACTGCGCCGAAACAACCCGCCGCGCCAAGCGAGGTGAGTTTTTCCAAAGACTTGATGCCGATTTTTGAAGCGCGGTGTATCAACTGTCATGGAGGTCAGCGCACCTCGGAAGGCTTAGATATGAAGACTTATCAGACAATCATCGCTGGCGCGGATGGTGGTCCGGTGGTGATTGTGGGTGATGCGGAGGCGAGTTCTTTGTATACGCAGGTTGCCAAAGGCAAAATGCCCAAGCGCGGCGAGAAACTTAGCCCGGAAGAAGTGCAGATGATTATGGATTGGATTAACGCCGGAGCGCCCAATAATTAAAAGCAAAACCCCCGTCAGTTTTGACGGGGGTTTTCGTTTAACCTGCGGCGGTTGGGGTTGGTTCCGGGGTGGGGGTTGGCTCTTCTTCGTAGTAGTACTCTTCTTCGTATTCTTCTTCATAGTAATAGTCGGAACTGCCGTATAGGGCGCATACGCCAATGTTTTCTTGGACAATGCAATTGCCCAGGCTGCCGCTGGCGAGGATGTCTATCAGTTCTGGCAGGTCTTGGGTGGTGGGGGCAAGCAAGAGCAGGGTGGAGGTTTGCCCGGTTTGTTCCAAAAGCAGCAGGGCGGCTCCGTTTTTCTCCACTGTGCCGTAGCCCCGAATTTCAACATAGTCGGGGGCATCCAGGTTAACGCCAAAGCGGGAGAGGTAGGGGGCGAGAGTGTCGGTCGGTTCGTAGGTTCCGAGCAGGATGAGGTTGGCGTTGCGGGTGGGCGTGGCGCGAATTTGCAAGGGAACATTGACAGCGGAGAGAACTGCCTGCAAGCGGGAGATGGGTTCCAGCATGGCAGGCTGAAGAGCTGTCTCGCCGCCTACGGAAAGGTTGACCGCGCCCTGGAAAAGGTAGGGGAAGTTTTGCAGGCTCGGAAGCCGCTCTGCCTGTACCGCAAAGGCTGCCAGAGCGTTGAGCAGTTGAGCGTTATCCGCCACCTGGGCGTAGGGGTTGGTGAGAAAACTGAAATCCCCGGCGGCAAGGACTTGTCCGTTGGCGCTTAAGCCCAAGGCGGTGAGGGATGAGCCAGAATCGGTGAGAGAGGAAAGGGTGTTTTCATCCGCTTCCAGCAGGGCAGCGCCCTGAGAGACCTTGACCGAGTGAGCGCCGTAGAATACGACCATGTTCAAGTTCTCGGTGAGGGGGTTGGCTGCAAAACGGGTGAATTGAACGTTGCGGAAGTTGCCCTCGTTTTCTTGGAGGTTGTAAAGATAATCGTTCAGAATCGCCATGCCATGAGGGGCAAGCAGGGGATTAAGGTAGTTCACGTCTGGCAGGGAGATGTAGTTGCCGGTAAAAAAGTCATAGCCGTAAAAGACACGGGTGGGGTCGGCAAAAAGCAAAAGTCTGCCGCCGCTGCCGACAAATTTTTGCAGTTCCTGGGCTTCCAGGCTGGTGAAAGGCATGGAAGGCGAGAAACTGACATAGGCGCTGGCATATTTAAGCATGAAAAAAAGCGAGGCTTCATCCGGCACAAATTCCACCCGCCCGCCGAGAGCGCTAATGGCGGTGATGAAAGGCTCCAGTTCGCTTTGCTCGTACTGGTTGACGTGAGCGGCATCCAAAAGGATGACCTTTCCGCCATATTCCGGCTGGGGCAGGGCAAGAGCTACCCCGGAGGGAGTGGGGGGCAGTTCCGCCAGATAGGTTTCGTATGCGGGGGCGGGAATGTCTCTCTCGGCTAGGGGCGAGGAAAAGCCATAAGCGCCGATGTATTTGGAGAGGGGAGGCAGGACAATGAGCAAGACAGCGATAAGGATAAGGGTTCGGTTTTTCATGGGTTCTCCTTAGGGCTGTGCCTCGGGAACATAAAGAAGGTAAATTCCGCTTTCTTTGGGGTGAGAAAGCAGGTTGCCGCTTTCGTCTGTGGCGTAGAATGTGTCGTACAGATAGGGGTCAGAGGGCAGCCCGGCAGCCTCGTACAAATCTACCGTTGGCGGATTTTTGCCGATGTGCGCCATCTCGGCAGCTTTTTCCACTGCATCGGAAAGCCCGCCAAGTTCGTCTATCAGCCCCATTTGCAGGGCTTGCGCCCCCAGCCAAAGTTTACCGCTGAGAACTTCTTCGGCGGGGGCTTTGAGCCTTTCGCCTCGCCCGGCTTGCACCGCGCCGTAAAAGCCTTGCTTAATCGCTTCAATCTGGCGCATATAGTCGTCTCTGGCGGAACCCCAGAGTTTGTAGGGACCGGTGGAGATAATTTCTTCAAAAATGAGAGGGGAAGGAGGCAGGTAGCCGATGACCCCAATATTGCCCACCTCGGAGGTGGGTCTGGCAAAGGCGTAGTCACTGCCTGCGGTAAGGTAATAGGCTCCGCTGGCAGCCATAAAATTGATGGAAGCGACAACCGGGCGGGTTTTTCGCACCTTGAGCAGTTCCAGATAAATGGTTTCGGTATCCACAACCGTACCGCCGGGGCTATCCAACACCAGCACAATGGCGCGAATTTCCGGGTGGTCCTGAACGTATTCCAGTTGGGTCAGCACGTCCTGCGCCATGTAGCCGTCAATGGCATACTCCACTCGCAAAATCCCCACCGAGGGGGTGGGGATGCTTGCCGCCAGAAGTAAGCCGAGGACGAGGGGGAGAACAATCCAGCGCAGGAGAGTTTGATATCTCTGCCAAAAAGATTGAGGGGCGGTTTCCATATCATCTCCTTAAATAAATACCCCGCAGATGCCGTGTGCCGCAAAGTTCTGAACCTGCCGAAGCAGGTGGGCTCCTACCCGAATATTCCGCCTTGGCTTGCGCCTATCGCGTTCAACCCGAAAGATTGAAGCCCGTTTAGGGAGTGTTGGCCCAGAACCGATGAAAACGACATCACGAACACAGCAGGGTACTCTTTTTATATCACAAAAGCGGTTAAAAAGAAAAGAGGCAACCCCTGCGGGGATTAGCGGGGTTGAATGGCGTAAAGGAAGATGCCCGCCGCAACGGCGAGGTTGAGTGAAGTGGCGCGTCCGCGCATGGGAAGGGAAAGGCGGGTATGGCAGGCGCTAAGATGTTCTGCCGAAAGCCCTTTTTGCTCGCTGCCAAGCAGAAGAATGGTGGGGCGAGAATCGGGCTGGAAGGAAGCGTAATCCTGAGCGGCATGGGAGGAGGTGCCAATCAGATGCGCTCCCCGCCCCTGCGCCCAGGGCAAAAATTCGGCAAAGGAGGCGCTGACAAAGGGCTTCCAGAAGATTGCGCCCATGCTGGCACGGATGACAGCGGGTTGATACGGGTCGGCGCCGCCTTCCAGCAGTAGCAGACCGTCCGCGCCGGAGGCATCTATCGAGCGGAAGATGGCGCCGATGTTGCCAGGGTCTTGAGGTGAGAAGAGAGCAACCAGGGTGCGGAAGGGCGGGAAATCCCGAAGGGTGCGAGACTGTCGATGGACAAGAGCCGCGATTCCCTGGGGATTTTCTTTGCCCGCAAACGATTCAAACACCGGGGCGGAGAGGGCGGCACAGCGAATCCGCTTCTGTTCCATCTGATGGACGAGACTGTAGCCAAAATCGCTTTTTAGCAACTCTGGGGCATATAACAGGGAATGAATATGCCACCCGGCTTGAACGGCTTCGCCTACATGCAACAGACCTTCCACCAGGAACAAATCGGTTTCATCGCGTCCTTTTTTTTGGCGCAGGGAGCGGGCTTGTTTGACAAGGGGGTTGGAGAGGCTGGTAATTTGTTCGGTCATGCTGCAATTGTATCTCAACCGGAGGGGGGAGTGAGAAGAGCGGGTTTTGATGTAAACTAAAGGGTAGAACCACACCCCCAAAGGAAGTTTTTTATGAATGTCATTGCCATCCCTTTTTTCTTTTCTGCCCTACTCTCAGCGGCGGTAGGCTACATGGCGCACCAACGCAAAAATGTCAACGGCGCAAAAACGCTCATGTGGATTTTGCTCTCCCTTACGGTTTGGTCGGGCAGCGCCATGATGGAGAATCTGAACCGAGCGGCGGGCTGGCATTTGTTTTGGGCGCAGGTGGGTTATTTTGGGGTGGTCAGCGTTCCGGTTTTGTGGGTCTTGTTCACCATCCAATACAGTTGGCAAGAAAAAGCGCCCCATCCGCAGGCGCTTTGGTGGCTGTGGATTGTGCCGCTCTTGACCTTGGGCATGGTGTGGACAAATAGCCTGCATTTTCTGCACTGGTCGGAAGTGCAGATGACGACCTTTCAGGGGATGCACGTTCAGGACGTAGAGCACGGTCCGTATTTTTGGATACACGCCATCTATTCGTATGCAAACATCATCATCGGAACGGTCATTTTCGTCCGTAAGGCAATACAGGCAGATGATTCCAGCCGCGCCCAGGCATCCATCATGCTGACGGCGATTTTCGTCCTGTTTTTAGGGAATGGATTATATGTCTTTGACCTGTTACCGTTTAAGGGGCTGGATATTACCCCGCTCACTTTCACCCTTACCAGCGCCATCGTCGCCTGGGGTTTGTTCCGTTTTCGGCTGCTCAGCGCCCCGCCCATCAGCACCGAGACGATTTTGCAAAACCTGGAACAGAGCCTGCTTGTAACAGACGCGGAAATGCGAATTGTCTTCGTCAACGCCGCGTTTGAGCACCTTACCGGCATTACCCCGGCAATGGCATACGATAAAAAGCCAGATCAAGCCCTGCTTGGTTGGCCCCCCATTTTTGATGTTCACAAAAACAAGGTGGAAACAGAGATTAACGTGATGTCGGGAAACCTGCAAATGGAGTTGGAGGTTTGTATTTCGCCACTCTGGCGCGAGAATGTGTATAACGGTTGCATTTACGCCTTTCACCCCCTAAAAACGCCGGCCTCCCCCACCCCGGAAGCGGATAGGATGGGGCAAGAAACGAAGCCGAGCAGCGCCATTTTTTTGGTGGTACAGCACCAAAGCGGGAAGATTCAGGAAGTAAATAGCGCCTTCCTCTTCAACACCGGCTACCGCCGCGCCGAATCCATTGGCTATACGCCGCTACAGTTGGGATTGTGGGATATTGAAACCAGGGCATCCGTCACCCGCCTGCTCCGGCAAAATCATGCCATTCAGGATTACACGGTGTATCTCAAAACCAAGTCTGGCAAGGCGGAGGCGTGGATGCTTTCCATCAGTCTGCTCACGGTTCACGGCGAGGAGTTGCAATTTTGGGCGGCTCGCCCGGTGCAGTAATCCAAAAGGGCTGCCCTTACCGGGCAGCCCTTTTGGATTGGGTTACGAGAGTTTAGGGTAAAACCGCGCCGGTTTCCTGGCTGCTGTAGTAGGTTCCGATTTCTAGCAGGGAGGGGTCGTTGGCGGCTTGGGCGGCGAGCATCTGCGCCTGGCGGGCAAGGTTGGTGGATTCTGCCAGCACTTTTAGGATGTATTCCGGGTTGTGGAAGCCCATGCTGTTTTCGGCGGAGACAAAGTCCCAATAATATTGCGACTGCCGGTGCAGTTCCCGCGCCTGGTTGAGCAGGTCGGGGTCGCTGGCGGCGTTGGCAGTGGCGGCTTTGATGGCGTTGATGGCATCCACAATCGCATCTTCAGTGGCGACTTTGGTATTGTAAACCTGGTCTTGGATGAGGCTCACGCGGCGCACAACGGCTTCGGTATCGGTGTGGCACTGTCCACAAGCCAGTTCCGGGTTGAGCAGGGGACTGTGAATATCGTGCATGGAGTATTTGGAAGCGCCTTCGCGGACGTAGGGCATGTGGCAGTCGGCGCAGGAAACGCCCGCGTTGTAGTGAGTGGAGCCAGCGGTGTACATTTCATATTCCGGGTGCTGGGCTTTGAGGGTGGGGGTGAGGGCTTCGGGGTATTCCCAGTCTTTATATCCGGCTTCGTTGTAGTATTGGTACATTTCTTCCACTTTGGTGCCGCCATCCCAGGGCAGGGTGAGGTATTTGCCATCGCCCTTGAAGTAGTATTCCACATGGCAGTTGGCGCAAACCAGGCTACGCATCTCCTGACGGGAGTAGGTCGTCCAGTCTTTGCCCTGGCGCTCCAGCGCCTCTTTGAGGGCGGGGTTGGTGACAACCAGGCGCATGGTTCCGGCTTCGTGGCAGTTGGCGCAGCCGATAGATTCGGTCAGGTGCTTGCCAAGTTCGGAAAAGGAGGTCTTGTCGTAGGCTTCCATGCCCATTTCCGTCCACAAGCCAGGGTTGTTGGAAGATTTACAAGAATAGCAGGTTCCGGGGGTTTTCTCGTTGACGCGCTTGGTGGCACGGACATCTTCCAGCGCCCATTCGTGACCCCGGTCATCGTTGTAGTCGATGCTGAAGGGGTAGCCGGTGAAGAGAATGACCTGGCGAGGGTCGCGCTCCAGGTGGGAGAAGGCGCTGGAACCGCCGAAGGTCGTATCCAGGCTGTTGTTGCGGGTCTTCAGCAGGGATGAATATTGATTGGGGAAGTTGCGTCCCCATAGTTCAGATTCCGGCTCCAGCGGGGCAATTTCCACAATCGGCTGGGTGGTACGGGATTGAGCAGGCTGGTTGTTCATGAAGATGAGCGTTCCTGCCAGGGCTGCCGCCAGAACAATGACCAAGCCAGCCAAAATAAAGGTGGTGTATTTTTGCATATTCAGTTCTCCTCAGGTGTTATTTGGTGGGGTAAAGAGCAGAATCTTGCAGGGGCAGCAGGGCAATGCCGCGCGCGCCATGCGCCACATTGCGGTGACAATCCCAACAGGTGCGGGTTTCATCTGCCATCATGGCGGTATTCTCCACCGTACCCTGGTGACAGCGCACACAATTTTGCTGAATGATGGCTTTGGTGTGCGGGGTGGCGCGGATGACTTCCGGTGTTTGCCCGGTGCTAAAGACATAGACATCGTGCATTCCGGTTCGCGCCTTTTCGATGTAGTAAGAGACGACATTATCGTGGGGCAGGTGGCAGTCTACACATTCGGTCCAGTCTTCGTGCGGAGCGTGATACCAGTTTTCGTAAGCCGCATCCATCACATGACAGTTGGCGCAGGTTGCCGGGTCGCTGCCCATGTAGGTCATTGCTTCGCTAACATAGGCAAAAACGCCCAGGGCAGCAACCGCAACAAGTACAGCAAATACAGGAAAAAATTTAGACATATCTCACCTTCTTGGGCGCAAGTTAATCTAGGTTTAATATATCAAGAAGCCCTTAAAAACTTTGTGACCTAAGTCACAAAATGTATATATGCGATTTTTGTCATACTTCGTCATTCTCCTCGGCTATAATTTCATCCAACTTGCCCCGTGCGGGGCAACCCAAGCGCTGGCGGAGGAAAAATGGCAGACTCTTTTGAATTTGGAGGAGAATTTGTTTGGCAGCCCCCAAACTCTCTGGTGGAAAAAGCCCGGCTTACGGAATTTATGCGCCTGCACGGGCTGAACAGTTTTGAAGAACTGATGCAAAAATCCACCTCCCAAATAGATTGGTTCACCGATGCGGTTTTTCGGTACTTGCAGATTGAATTTTACGAACCCTACCGGCAGGTCGTGAACCTTTCGGAGGGGATTGCCTTCCCGCGCTGGTGCGTGGGCGGCAAAATGAACATCGCTCACAACTGCGTAGATAAGCGCAAAGACGACCCGCGCACCGCGATTGTGTGGGAAGGCGAAGAAGGCGAGACGGCTTCGCTAACCTACGCGCAGTTGTATCGGCAGGCAAACCAAACCGCCAACGCCCTCCGCGCCCTGGGCCTGTGTAAAGGAGATGTGATTGCTCTGCTGATGCCCATGACTCCGCACATCGTCATCGCCATGCTGGCAATTGCCAAAATTGGCGGGGTGATTTTGCCCCTCTTCAGCGGGTACGGCGCCGGGGCGGTTGTTTCTCGCCTGCAAGATGCCGGGGCGAAGGCGCTCTTCACAGCCGATGGCGCTTTTCGGCGCGGAAAATCCATCAACATCAAAAACGTGGCAGAAGAAGCCGCCACCCAACTCCCCAGCCTACAACATATCATCGTCCTGCGCCGCACCGGGGAGGAGATTTCCATGACCCCTGGGCGCGACCACTGGTGGGATGAACTCATCTCCCCGCAGCCGGAGGAAGCAGAAACCGAAGTAACCGCCGCCGAAGACCCTCTCCTGCTCCTGTACACTTCCGGCACAACGGGCAAGCCCAAGGGCGCTTTGCACACCCATTGCGGCTTCCCCGTTAAAGCCGCGCAGGATATGGCATTTGGCACCGACGTTCACCCCGCCGACCTGGTGTACTGGATGACCGACATGGGCTGGATGATGGGTCCCTGGCTGGTCTTTGGGGCGCTCCTTTTAGGCGCAAGCCTCTTCCTTTATGATGGCGCGCCAGACTACCCCGCCCCCAACCGGGTTTGGGCGCTGGCAGAACGACACCGCATTAACCAAATGGGCATCTCGCCCACCCTCATCCGCTCTCTGCTGCCGCATGGCAACCTGCACGAACAACACGACCTGAGCGCCCTGCAATGCTTTGCCTCCACCGGCGAGCCCTGGAACCCCGCCCCCTGGTTATGGCTGTTTGAGGAAGTCGGCAAACGCCGCATCCCCATCATCAATTACTCTGGCGGACCCGAAATCAGCGGCGGGATTCTCATGGGAAACCCTCTCCTGCCCATGAAACCCTGCGCCTTCTCCGCGCCCTGCCCCGGCATGGCAGCAGATGTGCTGGACGAAAACGGGCAACCCCTCCGCAACGCAGTCGGCGAGTTGGTCATCTGCGCCCCCTGGGTGGGCATGACTCGCGGATTTTGGAAAGACAAGCAAAGATACCTGGATACCTACTGGAGCCGCTGGGAAAATATTTGGGTACACGGAGATTTCGCCGCCATCGATGCAGACGGGATGTGGTACATCCTGGGGCGCTCCGATGACACCCTCAAAATTGCAGGCAAACGCCTCGGACCTGCCGAAGTGGAATCCGTCCTGGCGCGTCACCCCGCCGTATTAGAATCGGCTGCCATTGGCGCGCCGCACCCGGTTAAAGGGAGCGAACTTGTCCTGTTTGTCGTCCTCAAACCGCAGCACAACCGCCAGGCAGAAATCCGCACCGAACTACGCCAAATGGTCACTGCCGAAATGGGCAAAGCCCTCGCCCCCAAAGAAATCCACTTCGTCCACGACCTGCCCAAAACCCGCAACGCCAAAGTGATGCGAAGAGTCATCCGCAGCGCCTACCTCGGTCAACCCTCCGGCGACCTGAGCGCCCTGCTAAACCCCGAAGCCCTGCAAGAAATTGAGCGCCAAAGCGGACAAAAACAAGGTTAATGGCACGTTAAACCTCCAACCCAAAGGTCTGATACAATCGCCAAAATCCACTTTATAAAGGTAACACCCGCTCTATGCCCTACAACCTACCGCTCTTTTGGCGCATGGCAGTGCGCTCTTTTTTGGGAAGCAAAGGAACACACGGACAGCTTACCGGTAAAAGAATCTTCTTCCTGCTCCTCTTTTACACCGTTTGGATACCCTGGACTCTCTTCACCTGGGCATGTTTCCTGCTCGATGACCTGCTCTTCCCCGGATACAAAACCCAAACCCTGGAACAGCCCCTCTTCATCATCGGCAACTACCGCTCCGGCTCCACCTTTCTGCATCGCCTGCTCTCGCGTGATTCTGCCTCCTTTACCAGTA
>DYNS01000050.1 GCA_020720965.1 Anaerolinea sp.
GGTCTGGGGCGGGTTGGGGTTTGGGGGCGGCGGCTTTCTTTACCCCGCCGTAATTGCGGACGAGCTCCTCGGTTTGGCGGACGGTGAGGTCTTTTGCCAGCACGGTTTTAAGGGCTTCGGTCTGCTGCTGCGGGGTGGCTGCGCCCAAAATGGCGCGGGCGTGTCCTTCGCTAATTTTGCTATCCAACAGGGCTTGCAGAACAATGGCGGGGAGTTTGAGCAGGCGCAGGGTGTTGGTGACGGCAACCCGGCTTTTGCCAACCCGTTGGGCAATTTCTTCTTGTGAGAGATGGAATTCCTGCGCCAGTTGGCGGTATGCCTGGGCTTCTTCCAGCGCGTTCAGGTCGGCGCGTTGAACGTTTTCGATGAGGGCGAGCAGGAGTTTTTGCTGGTCTGTGGTTTGGCGCAGGATGACCGGGACTTCTTTGAGACCGGCTATCTGACTGGCTTGCCAGCGCCTTTCCCCGGCGATGAGGGTGTAGCCTTCCTGTCCCTCGGCGCGGCTGACGAGCAGGGGCTGAATGACCCCATGCTCGCGGATGGAGTCTGCCAGCTCTTGCAGGGCTTGGGGTTCAAAGTGGGTGCGGGGTTGGCGCGGGTTGGGGACAATGCTGTGAATGGGGACGAGCAGGGCGCTCCCGGCGGCTTCGGCGGGGGGCGGCGCGGAGGCTTGGAATCCGCTGGGGATGAGGGCATCTAAGCCTTTGCCGAGTCCGGTATGTTTGGGCATGGTTGCGTCCTTTTAGGGGGTTCAGGCTTGGGTGGGGAGAACGCCGTCTCCCTGCATCAGTTCTCGCGCCAGGGCTTCGTAGGCTTGCGCCCCGGTGGAGGCGGGCGCGTAGGCGGCGATGGGCAACCCGTAGGAGGGGGCTTCTGCCAGGCGTACCGAGCGTGGCACAATGGCGGAAAAGACCTGGTTGGGGAAGTGTTTGCGGACTTCGGTGACGACATCTGTGGAGAGGTGAGCGCGGGCATCGTACATGGTGAGGATGACTCCCCGCACTTTGAGGGTGGGGAAGATGCCCCTCACCCGCTGAATGGTGGACATGAGTTGTCCAAGCCCTTCCAACGCCAGGTATTCGCATTGTACCGGGATGATGACTCCATCTTGGGCGGCGAGCAAGCCGTTGAGGGTGAGGATGCCGAGGGAGGGGGGGCAGTCGATGAGGATGTAGTCATAGGCTTCTGCCAGGGGCGCGAGCGCCTGCCGCAGGTGAGCGCCGCGTCCTTCGGTTTCGGTTGCCAGTTCCACTTCTGCGCCTGCCAGGGCGGGGGAGGAGGGCAGCAGGGTGAGTTTCAAATCCGGGTTGGTGAGCAGGCTGTTCGCCGCCGGGGAGATGCCAAGCAGCGCCTCGTAGGTTCCGCTCTGAACGTTGTGTTTGTTTACGCCCAGGCAGGAGGTGGCGTTGGCTTGCGAGTCTAAATCTACAATCAGCACGCGCTGACCAAGCCGCGCCAGGTAAGCGCCGAGGTTGATGGCGGTGGTGGTTTTGCCCACCCCGCCTTTTTGGTTTACGAGGGTGTATATGCGAGCCATAAAACTCCGGGGGTTAGCCTATCACTTCCAGGTAGGCAGATTGAACTTCGGCTTGGGTGGGCACGCCCTGCAAGCCGGGACGGGTGACGGAAAAGGAGGCGATGCGGTTGGCGAAGCGGGCGGCTTCCCAGGGGTCGCGGGTTTGGTAGAGGCGGACGAAGAAGGCGGCGGCGAAGATGTCGCCTGCGCCGGTTGCATCCACTTCCTGGGCTTGGGGGGCGCGGAAGCGGCGGCTGTCTCCGTTCCAGAAGATTCTCGCCCCTGCCGCGCCTTCGGTGACGGCGAGCAGGCGGGCACTGTGTGCCAGGGTTTCGATGTATTCTTCGTCTTGGGCAACATCTTCCACACTGAGAACGGCTGCCCCGGCGCGGGCAAGCGCCTGAGGAGCAGCCTGCCATTCGCAGCGGGAAACCCGTCCGCTGGAATCCCATTGGCGCAGCCAGCCTTGCGGGGTGAGGGCGAGCAGGGCGGGGTGAAAATCTTCCGGCAGGGTGGGGGAAAGTTCCGCTGCTACCGGGGCAAGGTGCATAATTTTTGCCCGCCGCCAGGCTTGCGGGGTCAGGTCGTATGGCAGGGGCGGGGCGAGATGGCGCAGGTATTGAATGCGCCCGGCGGGGGTGTAGAGGTTTTCAAAGGTGCTGCTATGCTCTGCTGTGCCGGAGATGACGGGGATGCCCTCCAACTCACTTAGGGGAAGTTCCGCGCCGCGCACCGTAACAACTCCCACGCGTAAACCCAGAGCGCGGGCTGTCAGCGCGGCGTATGCTGCCGAACCGCCCAAGACCGCCCCGGCGGGGGTCTGGTCTACGGTGATATGCCCAAAGACCAGGTATTCTACAGGTTCCAATTCAGAAAGGGAAAACATCGTTTCTGAATTATAAACGATAGCAGGAATTGCTCCTCAGTTCGCTTTTTTTGCCTTCTTACGGCAGCCTTTGCCATGCCGTCCTCCAGAAAAAAGGTTAATGCAACTTTGATAGGATTAGAGAGTCCCCCGTGCTAGAATGTCTCCATGCCCTCCCAAAAACACCTCACCTTCAACTCCCTCGCGCCCGATGTGGAACTGCTGACCACAGAGGGCAAACCTGTCCTGCTTTCCCAACTTTGGCAAAGCGCCCCGGTTGTGCTGGCGTTTACCCGTCACTTTGGCTGCCCGCAGTGCAAAGAGATGATGGATGAACTCTATTCATCCCGCCCGGAATTGGAAAAACGCGGTCTGCGCCTCGTTATCATCACCCAGGGAACGCCGGAGCAAGCCCAGGCGTTTTGCGCCTCCCGCGCCCCTGGCAGCACCTGCCTTTCGGATGCCTCCCGCGCCGCTTATGCTGCCTACGGGCTGGAGCATGGTTCGCTCTGGCAGACCATGCTTTCTCCCAACATCTGGAAGTCTAACCAACGCCTGGAACAAGAAAAAGGCTACAAGCCGGAACTGCCCCCCGCCGGGCAGGATGCTTTTGTCATGTCGGGCACTTTTATCATCGGCACGGACGGGCGCGTCCGCCTGCCATACTACTACGAAGATATTGCCGACCATCCGCCCGCCGACCTGCTCTTACATGGTCTGATGGGCGCAAGTTGGGGCAAACCACTGGAAGGGGCAATTACACCCGATGAATAATCTCTCTCTCGCCACCTATCTCTCCTGGCAGGAAGTCTGGCGCAACCGGGGCAGGTTTTTCCTCGTCAGCCTGGTTATTGCCCTCATTACCCTGCTTGTCCTCTTCATCGCCGCTTTGGGCGAGGGTTTGGGCAATGCCAACAGCCAGTACATCTCCCGCATCAACGCGGATTTGCTGGTGTACCTGGAAAAATCGGATTTCATCATCCCCTCCTCGCGGGTGGAACGCTCCACCGTTCGCAGCATCCGCCGCCTGGACGGGGTGCAAGATGCGGGCGGAATTTCCACCTCCAGCGTTGCCATTCTGCTGCCGGATGACGAGGTGCTGAAGGTTTCCCTCATTGGGGTAGAACCGGGCAAGCCCGGCGACCCCGCCGTCACCGAGGGGCGCAACCTGGCAGGGGAACAGTCTAAAGAAGCCGTGATAGACCTGAACGTGATTCAGCGTTCCGATGTGCGGGTCGGCGACCTCATCACCATCCGCGCTACGCAAGGCACCAAAGACGAATTTTTTACCCTGAGAGTTGTCGGCTCCACCGAAGGGCAGTTATACAGTTTTCAGCCTTCCATTTTTGTCCCCTACGGCACCTGGGATAGAGTCCGGGCGAAGTCGGATGCGGAGTTGGATAGCCCTTCCAGCACGGTGAACGTGGTCGCCATCTCTCTCTCGGATGTCTCCGCCGCCCAAACGGTGAGCGATGCCTTGACGGCGCGAATCGACAATGTGGAAGTGGCAGACCTGCAAACCGCTGTGGAGAACGTGCCGGGTTATTCTGCCCAGCAAAGCACGGTGCAAACCCAGGCGGTCTTCACCCTGCTCATTGGCGTTCTGGTCATTGGCGGCTTCTTCCAAATTCAGATTTTGCAGAAAGTCCCCCAAATTGGGGTTCTCAAAGCCATTGGGGCAGATAACTTTACGGTAGGCATGGCGGCGGTGATTCAAATCATCATCACCACCACTTTGGGGGTTGCCATTGGCAGCAGCCTGGCGTTTATTTTCTCTCTCACCTTCCCGCCCACCGTGCCGATTGTCTTCAATGGGCTTAACTCTGCCATTGCCATTGCCGCCCTGCTGCTCATTGGTCCCGCAGGCGGGCTGGTTTCCATCTTCTATGCCGTGCGCATCGAACCGCTTAAAGCCTTGCGGCTTTCGTAAAGGTCCTTATGACTCTTGCTCTCGAAGTCAAAAACGTTATTAAATCTTTTCAATCCGATTCCGGGGAAATCCGCGCGGTGGATGATGTCTCTTTTGCGGTGGAAGCGGGTGAGTTTGTTGCGCTTGTGGGTCCCAGCGGCTCTGGCAAAACAACCATGCTTTCCATCCTGGCTGCCCTGCTTTCCCCCACCTCCGGGCAGATTCTGATAGACGGGGTGGATTTGGCAAACATGAGCGAAGCCGAGCGGGTTGCCCTGCGCCGCGAGAAAATCGGCTTCACCTTTCAGTCCAACAATCTCATCCCTTACCTGACGGCTCTGGAAAATGTGCAGCTGATGTTGCGCCTGAATCAGCGCTTTGACCGGGCGGGCGCGGTGCGCTCCGCGGAATTGCTTTCGCGCCTGGGCTTGGGTGAGCGCCTCAACAACCTCCCCGCTCAAATGTCCGGCGGACAGCAGCAGCGGGTTGCCATTGCCCGCGCCCTCATTCACAACCCTACCGTTGTGTTGGCAGATGAACCAACCGCCAGCCTGGATACGGAACGCGCTTTTCAGGTGGTGCAAACCTTCGCCGCTCTCATTCACGAGAACAACCGCGCCGGAATTATGGTGACGCATGACCTGCGGATGTGCCAATATGTGGATAGGGTGTTGCAAATGCGGGACGGTAAACTCGTCAAAATCTTCACCTCGCGGGAAGAGATTTTGCAACTGGCAAAAGGGGAATAAACCAAAAGCCCCTCTCCTTTTTGGGGAGAGGGGCTTTTTTATTTCAGTGCTACTTCAGAATAAAGTCATCCACCCAGCCTTCCCATGAGGGGAACTGGGCGCAGGATTCGGCAGTGGTGTTGAAGCGGAAACCAATGGCGGAAATTTGGCTCAGGTTCAGGGTATTATCCTGGCTGGCTTCCCAGGTAGGGATGACGAAGTCGTTCCGGTGCTGAAAGGGGTTGCCCTGTCCGCTTCCGCGCAGACGTATTTCCAGGGCGCTCCAGCCTTGTTTTCGGTCCAACCAGCCGGAAGATTGCCAGATTTCCTCGCTTGCGCCGCTGGCATCCCACAACAGCAGAGAAAATTCTGCGCCCCAGGGGGCTTCGTTTTCCCCATCCCCGCGCAGGCGCAGGGAGAGGGTTTGGTAGGGGCTAAAATCTTGCGGTTGCGGAAAGCGCCGCACAAAGGTGAGGTAGCGCGGCTCTTCACAGGGCATTTCGGTCAGCAGCCATAGGGCGGGGTTGCCTTCGTTGGTATCCAACACGGCATTGGCGCGGGCTTCTTCTGACTTTAGGATTTGCCAGTTTTGGTACAGGGCTTCCTGGCTGGGGTAGTTGAAGGTTTCGATGACGGGCAGATGAGCGACCTGGGCAGGCTGTACCTCTTCTTTGGAGAGGCTCATTGCGCCAATCCAGGTTTCCAACTGCGGCAGGGCGGCACAATCCGCGTTAACTGCCAGGGCTTTGATACGTATCCCGGCAATTTGGGTTAAATCCAACTGATAGGGCGGGGCGGTGGAGTCTGACTGGAACCAGGGCGCGACCACAAATTCGGTGGGATGCTCCCAGGGGTCGGCGCTTTGGTCTGCTCCGGCACGCAGGGCAATGGAGAAGGTTTGCCAATCTTCGCCGCCGGTTAGCCAATGGGAGGAGAGCCATTCGGTGCCGTCTGCTTCCAACAGGGCAACGGTTAATTCGCCGTGTTGGTTGGGGGCGGCGCGGGCGGTGATGTTGAGGGAGCGGTATTCGCTCCAGTTTTGGGTGGCGCTAAAGAGGTAGTCCAGCTGGGCGTAGCGACCATCTCCGCAGGGCAGGTCTGTTAGCAGGTGCAGGGAGGCGGCATCTAGGTCGAAGGAAAGGCTGCCGGTAGTTTGGGCGCGCCATCGGCGGGGGAGGTTTTCTTCGGTGAGTAAGGGCAGGTCTAACAAATCTGGCAGGGTGGGGGCGTAAGCGGGAGGCGGGCTGGGGTTGCCGCCTCCGTACCATTGGCTGAGGGTTTGGGCGGCTTCTTTGCCGCAAGGGGTGTAACTCTGCTCCGGCTCCAGGGCGGGGTTCACGTCTTGCCCGCATTCCCGCGCATGGGCGGCGGAGGGGATGAATTGCCACCAGAACGCGCCTGCCAGCCAGGGGGTGTGGCTGAGGACTTGCAGGGCAGCCTGGTAAGCCTGCGCCTGGGCGGTTGGGTTGTAATTTTGGGTTAAATCGGGTCGGTTGGCGCCGCTGACGTTGTAGGGGTTGAGGGCGGCGTAGTCTATGCTGCGGTAGCCGATTTCTGCAAAGAGGACGGGTTTGCCGTGCCCCGCCTGCCAGCGGGCGAGGGCTGGCAGGGTTTCGGTTTGCCAGTTGGTTAGCAGATAGTCTGCGCCGGGGGCGGGGTTGCTGTTTTGCTCGTATTTTTGGATGCTGTAATAGACGGTCGTCCCGGCGTAGTCGAAGGGTTGCCAGAAGGTGGCGGGCAGGGGGGCAAAGTCGAAGAGGATGCCGTCTTTTTCGTAGTGTCCGCCCATCACTTCGTATTCATGCCCGGCATAGAGCAGTTTACCGCTGTATGCGGCGCGTACCTGGGCGGCGAGCGCTGCCCAACGCGCCTGGTCTTCCGGGCTGAGGGTCATGGATGCCATTTCGGTGCCGATGGTGTAGAGTTCCACACCTTGCTGTTGGGCGAGTTGGGCATAATGCAGGATGAACTGCGTGTAACTTAGAAACCATTGGGCGTGGTCGCTGGGGTTAATTACCCCCCGCCAGATGTTTTGCGGGTTGCCTAGCCAGCCCTGCCGCGATTCCAGGTGCGGCTTGAGCATCACGCCCATTCCCTTGCTGTGAATGTAAGCGATGAGGGTTTGCAGGCTTTCATCGGTGGCGGTTTCCTGCTCGTAGCGCGGAAAAATTTGGGTGGCTTGCATGTCTTGCTGATACCAGGTGACGATGACGGCGACATGGGTTGCGCCGGTTTCTGCCAGGTAATCCACCGTGTCGTAGGCGTTGGGCTGGGCGTAACTGTCGTGCCAGTAACCTGCCAGGCTAACGCCTTTGTACTCCCAGTTCACTGGCGGTTTGGCTTGGGTAGCGGTGGGCTGTGCGGGTAACGGGGAGGCTGTCGGCGGCGGTTCGCAGGCTGAAAGCAGCAGCAGGGCGATGAGGAGAAGGGCAAAATGAAAAGGGGAGGCAGTGCGGGATTTCATCTTTCACCCTCCTATGGGCATCCGCCGGTCTTTTGAAACTGCCCCTCTGGCATGAATCCGTTATATGGGGCGCGAGCCTGGCTGATGACGAACTCATCCAGGTAAATGGGTCCGCTGTAGGTTTTGGCGGGGGATGCCGGGTCGAATTTGACTTCCAGCCCGACTGCGATGGGGTTGCTATGTGGGTATTCCGCGCTCCAGGCTCGCCAGGTTGCGTCCTGGTCCCAACGAACCAGAGTCCACTCGCCGGGGGTGAGGCGCACGGCGGCGCTGCGATTCCAGTAGGTTTGGTTGTTGTGCGAGAATTGCAGGAAGAGTTCGGCGTTGAGGCTGACGTTGTCGTCTTGCGCGGCGTAGGGCAGGCACACCCAGGTCTGAATCCGTCCCTCGTCTGGGATGCGCCAGGAGCCGGGGCAGAGGGGGTTGGCTTTGGCGGCGGCATCTGCCTGGGCGCGGGAGGTTTGTCCGGCGGAGGGCGGGTCTTGCAGGTTGACATCCAGCCGTAGGGCGGAATTGCCCAGCGGAGTGAGCAGCCCGCTCCAGTAAGAGGCTCTTGATGTGAGGGAAACTGCCTCTCCGAGGGGCTGTCCGTTTTCATCCAGGCGGGTGCGCCAGCAGTCGCTTGGGGGAGCGCCGGGTTCAAAGGTGTAGCGGTATAGCACATTTTGACCAGGCAGAACGATGACGAAGAAAACCCAAACCGCAATGAGAAAGGCGGGCAGGCTAAAGAGCAGGGAAGCCCGTGCCAGGTCGGATTCTTTTTGCCAGCCGAACCACATCCCCAGTGCCGCGAGGGTGAGCAGGGCGGCGAGGATGAGCAGGTGGATGAAAATGTTGGGGTAGAGTAATAACAGGCTATATGCCGCGAATACGCCGCTAAAGATGGCGGCTGTAAATTTGTAGATGACCCCCAGCGTTTTTTCTTTGAACATGGCAGCGCCTCCCGTTTATGAAGTGGAATGTGTTTTCATTGTACTTCTTTTAGGGCGGCAGTTCCTTGCAGGGTTTTACTTTCTCTTCATCCACATCAGGTAAGCCCAATACAGGGGGGCAATGTACACCCGGTCTTGTGCCTGGGCAGCGCGTTGAAGTTGCCCGCCAAAACCGCGCTTAAAGCGATAGACCCCCCACAAACCATCGGAGCGGGTTTCAAAACCGGCTTCCAGGGTGGCTTCGTCTTCGTCTGGTACGCCCCAAAGGTCATATTCGGTGCAGCCGCGTTGTTTTGCCCATTGCATTGCCCTCCATTGCAGCAGGTAGGCGGGCATTCGATTTCTCTCTTCGTCTGTGGAAGCGCCGTAGAGGTAGTATGCCCGTTTGCCGAGGGCAAAGACCATGAGCGCGGCGAGGGGTTGGGCGGCGTATTCTGCCACGAGAATTTCCGCCATGCCGGTTGGGTGAAAGAGGTCGTAGGCTTTTTGGTAATAGGCGAGAGAGTGTACGCCAAAGCCGTCTCTGCCGCCGGTGATTTGCATCAGCCGGTGAAAGCCTGCCAGGTCCTGCCAGGGTCGCACGGTCACTTCTTTTTTTTCTGCCAGGCGCACGTTGTAGCGGCATTTTTGCTTCATCCGCCCCAAAATTTCATCTTCCCCGCCTTGCAGGGAGACGGTGATGGTGCGCGGGGGCTGAATGTTGTGCGGGCTGATTCTCATGCCGGTAGGCGGCGGGGCGCTTTGCCAGGAGTCTGGCTCCACTTTGAGAAAGACCGCCCGCTTTTGGCGGCAGAGGGCATCTATCTCCTGCCAGAGGGCGGGGGTAAGGCTGCCGGGCAGGGGTTTGGGTAGGTAGGCAAGGCTAAAGCCCAAGGGCAGGGGGCGGAAGAGAATTTGCACGCCCGCTTCCCCTGCCAGAACCCGCCCGGTTTGCCAGCCAAAGGCGCGTTTCAGCTCGCCCCATTCCGCTGTTTGCAGCAGATGGGGGTTGGGTTGCTGGGCGAGGAAGTTTTTCCACTCTGAGAGGGATGCAGTCGGCATGGGTTATACGATGTCGGTCAGGTCTTGGGGGCGCAAATTGGCTCGGATGGCGGAGCCGGGGACGAGTTCGTCTAACAGGGTGATGATTTCCTGGGGGCGGCTTTGGGCTACCAGCGCAGAAAAACGCTCCAGTCCGGCGCTGAGGGCGGCTTCTGGGGCGAGGTCTTCTCTTTGGGAGCAGAAAATATCCGGGTGGGCGGTTTTCTCATAGGTTTTATCGCCTTCCCAAAGTTCTTCGCTCAGTTTTTCGCCGGGGCGAATGCCGGTGAAGATGATTTCCACGTCCCGCCCTGGCTCCAAGCCGGAAAGGCGGATGAGGTCTTCTGCCAGGTCTAAAATTTTCACTTGTTCGCCCATGTTGAGCAAAAAGGCTTCTCCGCCTTTGCCCATGGCGGCGGCTTGCAAAACGAGGTGAACCGCTTCCGGGATGGTCATAAAGAATCGTTCCATCTCCGGGTGGGTGATGGTGAGGGGTCCCCCGGCGGCTATCATGCGCTTGAAGAGAGGCACAACCGAACCCCGGCTGCCCAGTACGTTGCCAAAGCGGACGACTGAGAAGGCTTTTTGGCTGCGCCGGGCGGCGTTTAGCACAATCATCTCTGCCATACGTTTGGTTGCGCCGTACACGTTGGCGGGGTGAACGGCTTTGTCGGTGGAGATGAGGACGAATTGCTCCACCCCCTGTCTTTCCGCTGCTTCGGTGACGTTTTGGGTGCCGAGGATGTTGTTGGCAACCGCTTCCTCCACGTTGGCTTCCATGAGCGGGACGTGTTTGTGGGCGGCAGCGTGGAAGATGACTTGGGGGCGCTGTTCCGCAAAGACGGCGGCGATGCGCTGCGGGTCACGCACGTCTGCGATGACGGGGTGGAGAGGCAGGTGCGGGTAGTCCGCTTTTAGTTCCAGCAGGGCTTCAAAGATGGAGTTTTCTCCATGCCCCAGCAGGGTGAGGCTTTGGGGGTTCCACCTTGCAATTTGGCGGCAGAGTTCGCGCCCAATGGAGCCTCCCGCCCCGGTGACGAGGACTCGCTTGCCTTGCAGGGCTTTGCCAATCCATTCTTCGTGCAGGCGGGTGGGCTGACGGCGCAGCAGGTCGGTAATATCCACTTCGCGCAGGCGCGAGACGTTCACCTTGCCGCCCAACAGTTCGTAGATGCCCGGCATGGTGCGGAAAGGTATGCCTTGCTGACGGCAGACCTGGGCAACCTGGCGCAGTACCTGCCCCGGCGCGGAGGGGATGGCGATGATGACTTCGCTCACTTCCACCTTTTCCAGCAAGCCCGGCAGGTCTTTCAGGCTGCCCATCACCGGCACGCCCAGGAGCATTTGTCCGCGCTTGGCGGGGTCGTCCTCCAAAAAGGCGACCGGGTTCAGGTGCGTTTCCCGGCTTTTTTGCAGTTCCTTTGCCACCAAAGCCCCGGCGCTGCCCGCTCCAATGATGAGCGCGGAGCCTCGCGGCGTGTTGCGGCGTGGCGCGGAGCGCGATTCTGCCATCAGACGCAGGGCAAGCCGCGAGCCGCCCACAAAAAAAAGCGAGAGCAGCCAGTCTATTGCCAGGGCAGTGCGAGAAAATCCCGCTCCCAACCAGCCCAGGCTGTAAAAGGTCAGCCCCAGGGCAGAGACAACCAACGAGGCGGCGCTGACGGCGGCGGCGATTAATTTCAATTCGCTAATACTGGCATACACCCACAGGCGGCGATACAAGCCAAAGGCATAATACACCGCCGGTTTCACCGCCAGCGAGATGCCAATGAGCCACAATGCCGCCTGCCCGTAGTAGCGCGAAAAGTCTGGCATGTATTCCAGACGCAGCAGGTAACTGCCCAACACCGCCAGGGCGATGAAGAGCATATCCAACAAAAGAACGTAGCGATTCCGAAAACGCATGGGGGTTAGGGGGAGAGGGGATTCTTCCCTCATCCGTTCTGTTTCATCCACTCCACCACTGCCTGCAACCCCTGCGAAAGGGAGGTTTGGGGTGTGAACCCAAGCATTTGCCGGGCTTTGACGGGGTTGCCCAGGGAGCGGTAAATATCGCCAGAGCGAGGTGCGGCAAACTGCGGCACGGCGGCGAGGGGGAAGAATCCCCGCAGGGTGTTCACCAGGTCCAGCACCCTGGTTTCCTCCCCGGTGCAGACGTTGAAGACCTGCCCTGGGGCGGCGGGGTGTTCGGCGGCGACCAAATTGGCGCGGACGACATCCCCCACGTACACCAGGTCGCGGGTTTGCCCGCCATCGCCATAGATGGTGACGGGTTTGGCATCTATCAGGCGGCGGGCGAAAATCGGCACGGCGGCGGCGTACATGCTATCCGGTCTTTGGCGGGGTCCATAGACGTTGAAGTAACGCAAGCCGACCACTTCCAGCCCAAAAGAGCGGGTGTACATCTCGGCGTAGAGTTCGTTTACCCGTTTGGAAACGGCGTAAGGAGAGAGGGGGCGTAGGGGCAGGTCTTCGTGCAGGGGCATGGTGTCCAGG
>DYNS01000357.1 GCA_020720965.1 Anaerolinea sp.
CCCGCCAACCGGGTCATTGGTCAGGCTGGTGTGCTGGATTCGGCCCGGATGCGTGCCTTTGTCGCCCTGGAAACAGGAGTCAGCGTGGAAAATATCAACTGTTATGTGATGGGTGGTCACGGTGACGAAATGGTTCCCCTCACCCGCCACTCCAACATCGCAGGCATTCCCCTTTGCGATTACCTTCCCGCTGACCGGCTGGAAGCGATTGTGAACCGCACCCGCAAGGGCGGCGGCGAAATTGTGAACCTGTTAAAAACCTCCGCCTACTACGCTCCCGCCGCCGCTGTCGCGCAGATGGTGGAAGCCATTCTCAAAGACAAGCATCTCATTGTCCCTGCGGCTGCCTACCTGCAAGGCGAATACGGGCTAGACGACATGTACTTCGGCGTTCCGGTGATGCTTGGGCGCAACGGCGTTGAGAAGGTCATCGAATACCAACTCAACGAGCAGGAAAAAGCCCTGCTAGACGCTTCTGCGGCAGCGGTAAAAGAAACGCACGAAGCCCTGAAGAGCCTCATTCAACTCTAAACCGGCATTGGAACCCTAAAGAATTTGCCAAAGTTCTTTAGGGTTTTATTTTCTGTCAAAGGAGACCAAAATGATTTTACACGAACAGATTGCATCCCAATTACCTTCCTGGCGCGAACGCTACAAATCCCTTGCCAAAGAACACGGCGAGGTTGTTGTCGCCAACGTGACGGTTGGGCAAGTTATCGGCGGGATGCGCGACATCAAAAGCCTGGTAACGGATATTTCCTACGTCGACCCGGCAACGGGCATCAAATTTCGCGGCATGTCCATCCCGGAAGTGTTGAAAGCCCTGCCCAAGCCGCGCGGCGCAAAAATCCCCTACGTGGGCGGTCTGTACTACCTGCTGACGGTTGGCGAAGTGCCGACCCGTGAACAAGCCGAAGCGGTGGAAACCGAATGGGCAAAACGCGCCGATGTGCCGGATTACGTCTTCAAGATGCTCAAATCCATGCCGCGTGAAACCCACCCCATGACCCTCTTCTCGCAGGCGGTTCTGGCTTTGCAAAACAACTCCGTTTTTGCCCGCCGCTATCACGAGGGCATGAAGAAGGATGTGTACTGGGAAGCCGCCCTGGAAGATAGCCTGGACCTGACCGCCAAACTGCCCGTCCTCGCCGCTTTCATTTATCGCCTGAAGTATTTTGGCGAAACCAAAAAGCCCAAATATAATGCCCGCCAGGATTACGGCATGAACTTTGCCCGCATGATGGGCGTTGCGGATGTGAAGGGCTACGCCGAACTGGCACGCCTGTACTTCATCCTGCACAGTGACCACGAATCCGGCAACGTTTCGGCGCACACCATGCACCTGGTTGGCTCCGCGCTCTCCGACCCGTACCTTTCCTTCTCCGCTTCGCTCAACGGCTTGGCGGGTCCCCTGCACGGGTTAGCGAATCAGGAATGTTTGGGCTGGCTTATCGACGTCAAATCCCACATGGGCGGCGTTCCCTCCCGCGAGCAGTTGTATCAGTTTGCGTGGGACACCCTCAACAGTGGAAAAGTCATCCCCGGTTACGGTCACGCCGTTCTGCGCGTGCCAGACCCGCGCTTTACCGCCCAAATGGAGTTTGCCAAAGCCCGCTTCCCCGAAGATGAACTGGTGCGCTTGGCAGATTTGGTCTTCGATGTCGTCCCGGCTGTGCTGAAGGAACAGGGCAAAGCCAAGAATCCCGCTCCGAATGTGGATGCCATCTCCGGCACGTTGCAATACTACTACGGCGTGCGCGAATTCGACTTTTACACCGTTCTCTTTGGCGTGGGTCGCGCCCTCGGCGTCACCCCCAACTACGTTTGGGCGCGCGCCCTGGGGATGCCCCTGGAACGCCCCAAGAGCCTGACAACCGCCATGCTGGAAGATGTGGTTGCCAAAGCCGCCGCCGCTTAACTTCCCCGCCTCATAATGTTCAACCCGCCTCTCTGCCGCACCCGGCAAGGGGCGGGTTTTGTATTGCGCCCCAGGTAGGGAATTTGCCCTGATTGATTTGCACGCTCTTCAGCGAATTCGCCAACGCCCGCGGGATGAGTTTGCCGAAACCAAGACCGCGCACGAGAGATCTGCCTCTGCCTGACAGAGCGTGCAATCCCATTCTGTACCGTTTTGAACCTGGCCCGGGTGTCGGTCTGCCGATGAGCCAAACTGGCTCGTTTTGCTGTTTCTCACCGCGTTCCGCTTAAGCGGGACTTGAGTGGAACCAAAACGGAACGCGAGTTATCGCGTCCTACCCTCTTAAGAAGATGTAGACTTGTTTTTGCTTTTCTTCAAGTTTTCCTGTACTCGAAAGCGCACAATTTGGGCAATTAATTCCAGTGGCAGGGGTTGGGTAAGCGGAAACTGTACCGAACCTTTCGCTTGTTTATACCCGGCAAGCGCCTCCTTAAATTCGGTGATGCCGCTAGGGGTGGGGTATATGCCAATGTGGTTTTTGTATGCTGCAAAATGGATGAGATTACCATTCAACGCAAAAGTGGGCATTTGATAACTTATTTTCTCTTGCGCTTCTGGCGCGGCGGCACGAATGGTGGCGCGTAATTCCCGCAACTGCTCCCTGACATTCTCTGGGCAGGCTGCGATATAGTCGTCAATTGTTTTAATATCCATCGTTTGTCCGGGATGTAAGTTCCGGCGCAACCACGCCCAGGGCACGCAGAAATTCCACCGTTATTCTGGCGGTTGCGCCCCAAACGACTTCCCCCTCATATTCCCGGTAGGTGATGATGATGGTGCCATTGAGGGGGGATGGGTGTTCCTGCCAATTTTGGCGGTCTGCCAGCCAGCGTAGGGGAATGGTGAAGGCGCGGGCGACTTCTTGCGCGTGGAGTTGAAAAGGGTAGGGGGAGGGGTAAATTCCTGCCACTGGCGTTACCATAAAGTTGGTAATGGTCAACATTCGGCTTAAGCGCCCCAAAATTTGCACATCGGCAGGGCGCAAGCCAATTACTTCGTCCGCTTCGCGTAGGGCAGTGGCTGCGGGGCTGTTGTCTTGTGGGTCGGTTGCGCCGCCAGGGAAGGAAACCTGCCCTT
>DYNS01000358.1 GCA_020720965.1 Anaerolinea sp.
CCCGCCAAGCAGGGGAGCAAGCCAGGCAAGATAGCCGCCGCTGAGGGTGGGGGTGAGCAGAGTGAGCAGGATAAGCCCCAGGTTGGGAATGAACCAATGCTGACCAATGAGGGAAACCGCCAGCACCAAAACCGCCAGATAGACAGAGATGTTCAGAAGGGGGTAGGCGGCAGCGGCAACGAGGACAAAATAACCGGCAACTGGGGAAACGAGCAGCAAGACAAAAACAACGAGGAGTAAAACCGTGTCCCAATACAGCGGATAAACGGGGTAGGTTGTGAATAGCCCGTGCAGCAGGTAGGTAAAACCAGCCGCAATGAGGGCGCGTTCCAACAGGCTGAGGTTGCGGCGCAGGGCGCTGTGCAGGGCGGTGAGGGCGCTCATAATTCCATGTGCCTTAATCCGCCGGAGGGGAGGGGCTGCCCAAGCGGGGAGGAGGGGCGGGCGTGAGTCCGCGCCCAGAGGCGCAGGTTTTTAATCTGCGTTTCCATGGTTTGGGCGAGGGGGATGGTGTGGCGGATGGCTTGCAGGATGTCTGTTTGGGTCAGGTCGTGACCGGCTTCAAAGGCATCGTATAAACCGGAGATAACGGCTTGTTCAATTTCTGCGCCGGAAAAATCTTCGCTGATGCGGGCAAGTTCGGGCAGGTCAAAGTTTCGGAGGCTACGTCCACGCCGGGTGATGTGAATAGAGAAGATTTCCGCCCGTTCGGGGGCGGAGGGCAGGTCTATGAAGAAGATTTCGTCAAAGCGACCTTTTCGCAGGGCTTCCGGCGGCAGGATGCTGATGTCGTTAGCGGTGGCAACGACAAAGACCGGGGCGGTTTTTTCTTGCATCCAGGTGAGGAAACTGCCAAAAACGCGGGCAGTTGTTCCCGCATCGGAGGCGTGAGAACTGGCGACCCCTGCCAGCCCCTTTTCCAACTCGTCCAGCCAGAGCAGGCAGGGGGAGACGGATTCTGCTAAGCGCAGAGCGGTGCGCATGTTTTGCTCGGAAGAGCCGACCAACTCGCTGAAGAGGCTGCCCAAATCCAGTCGGAGGAGAGGCAAACGCCACTGACTGGCAATGGCTTTGGCGATGAGGCTTTTTCCTGCGCCCTGCACGCCCAAAAGGAGCAAACCTTTCGGCTCTGGCAAGCCAAACTGCCTGGCTTTCTCGCTGAATGCCAGGGCGCGTTTTGCCAGCCATTCCTTTAGCAGGCTCATGCCGCCCACCGATTCCATGTTTTCTGCCGATTCAAAGTATTCCAGAATTTTGGAGCGGCGGATGATTTGCTTCTTCTCCGCGATGATGACATCCACATCCAGGGTGCGTTTTAGCACCAGAGAGCGGGCGAAGACATTTTCGGCTTCGGTGCAGGTAAGCCCCTGGGCGGCGGAGAGGATTTTCTCCTGCGTTTCGGGGCTGAGTTCCAACTTTACGCCGTTCATCTCGCGGGCAGAGCGCAGGACCCGCTCCAGTGATTGCTGCATTTCTCCGCTGAGGGGTTGGGAATACTCCAGCACTACAATATCTTTTTCCAGTTCCGGGGGGAAGATGAGCAAAGGCGAGAGCAGGATGAGAGTTTTGCGGCTTTCCTTCAGGTGATTGGTCACATCCCGCATCCGGCGCACCACAACCGGCTGTTCTGCCAGGGGGCGGCGGTCATCCCAATAAGGGTGAAAGTCTTTGAGGACGAAAATAGCGGATTCTTGAGAGGCGGTGATGACATCCAGCGCGTTGAGGGGCGGGCAGGTGCTGGGGTCGGGGCGGGAGGTTTCAAACTCTTCCAGGGAGCGCAAGCCGTTGGTAATCGTCCATCCAAACAGTTTTTTACGCAAGCCACGCGCCACCTGCCTTAGCATCTGCTCTATGCGGCGCTCCTCCCAGGAGACAATGTAAAGGATGGGGTACTTGGCGCGGATGAGGGTATCCAATTCGCTTTCACGGGTCTCTTGGGGGATAGTCATAAAATACAATATAACATAAGCAAAAATGAGCGTCAATCGAATGGGGGTTTACAGGCTTGCAGGTTTATGCCGTTAATCTAACGCCAACAGAATCGTGATATAAACGAAATCCGAAGCCGGAAACAGCAAATTCTCCCCTGGGCAGGTACGCAAACATGGTCACTCACTTATAAACCCCACGCACATTCATCTTATCCTTAACGCCTACCCAAACCCCAAAATTATGAACCAACAAACCCGAATTACAGACGATTTGCAAACCCTGCTGGGGATTTTACCCCCCGGCATCTCTGCCGCCATTCCCTCGGCGGGAAAAGCCGACTCGCTGCTGGAGATTATCCTGGACCTGGGCAGAATCCCCACCGCCCGCTTCGTGGACGAGGAAGTTGCCCTGCGCGCCGAGGAAATGACCCGCGAAGAAATAGACTACATCGAACAGCGCATCGGCAACTTTGACGCAGACAACCGCGCCGGACTGGAGCGCACCCTGCACCGCATCTCCGCCATCCGCAACCGGCGCGGCACAGTTGTTGGGCTAACCCTGCGTGTAGGACGCGCCGTGTACGGAACCATAGACATCATCCAGGACATCATCGAAAGCGAAAAAAGCATCCTCATCCTCGGTCGTCCAGGGGTCGGAAAAACCACCCTGCTGCGCGAAGCCGCCCGCATCCTGGCGGAAACCCGCCGGGTGGTGATAGTGGATACCTCCAACGAAATCGGCGGAGACGGCGATGTGCCTCACCCGGCGGTTGGGCGCGCCCGCCGAATGCAAGTGCGCGAACCCATGCTCCAGCACGAGGTAATGATAGAGGCGGTGGAAAACCACAACCCCGAAGTCATCGTCATTGACGAAATTGGGCGGGAGTTGGAAGCCCTCGCCGCCCGCACCATCGCCGAGCGCGGCGTTCAACTGATTGGCACGGCGCATGGCAACGCTTTGGAGAATCTCCTGCAAAATCCCACCCTCTCCGACCTGCTCGGCGGCATCGAAGCAGTCACCCTCTCGGACGAGGAAGCCCGGCGGCGCGGAACCCAAAAGACCGTGCTGGAACGCCGCGCCCCGCCCACCTTCGACATTCTCATCGAAATTCAGACC
>DYNS01000359.1 GCA_020720965.1 Anaerolinea sp.
CGGCAAACGGCGCCGTGCACGGGGGGCGGGGGGCCTGCCCGGCCTGCGTGGCCCCCCTCCCCCCGAACGTCCACCACGCTCATCCTCCCCACCCACGGCGCCGCTGGCGCCGGCCCGCCCCAATGGGGCGGGGTGGTGAGAGGCGCGATAAGAAGGCCACCGTGCGAAGAACGCCCGGTGGCCTTCGGCGGATGGAAAGGAATACATGTTAACGCCACTCTTTAAATGTACAGAAATGGGCACTGGTGACTGTACAGGGGGGGGATGTTTTAAACTTTTTCCCCTGTGTATGGAAATAGGGGGTAATCTTAAGGCAGGAGGTACCTGCCATGAAGATCCCCCGGAAACGATGCCGTATCTGTCATCAGTGGTTCTCTCCTCACCCGCGCACCGCCACACTCCAAAAAACCTGTTCCCGTGACTCCTGCCAAAAAAAGCGCCGGTGCCTGACCAATCAACACTGGCGAATGCGCCACCCAGATTACGACCACAGTCGCCCGCACAAAATCCGTGCCTGGGCGAAAACGTATCCGAATTATTGGAGCCACTATCGCGCCACCCACCCGGATTACGTGGCACGGGACAACCGGCGCAGGAGGTCCAGCCAAAAAGAGCGTCGTTGTTCCGCAAAACAAGACGCGATACGCCAAATCGCCGTCGGGAAGTTACAGAGTATCCCCGCCGTTGCCACCGAAACCTCCGCAAAACAAGACCCGAT
Organism: Anaerolinea sp.; assembly: GCA_020720965.1. Taxonomy (GTDB): domain Bacteria; phylum Chloroflexota; class Anaerolineae; order Anaerolineales; family Villigracilaceae; genus UBA5195. The sequence continues at coordinate 719 of DYNS01000359.1, forward strand.
ACTCCGACGCTTAAATGGGGTGGTGGAGTATCTGTTGTGGAAAGAGATGTCCGCAAACCAGGACGTTATCGCTTCTCCGGTTTTTTCCACATAGAATGTCCCCATGGACTCCACACTCTGGGCACACATACGCCGTCTCTTTGAAGTGGACAAACTCTCCAAAAGCGCGATCGCCCGGCATCTGGGGATCCACCGGTGGACCGTCCGGCGCGCGCTGGCGTTCCCCCAGGCCCCCCCGGCCCATGGGCCCCGCCACATCCCGGGCCGTGGGAAACTGCTGGATTACAAAGAGTATCTTAAGGCACGTCTCACAGAATATCCGGACCTTTCGGCCCGCAAACTCTTTATTGAAATTCAGGCCACAGGGTATCGGGGAGGATACAGCGGTGTCAAAAAAGAGGTCCGCTCATTGCGTGCCCCGGCCCCCAAGGCGTTTCTCCGCCTGGAAACGTCGCCCGGCGACTACGCCCAGGTGGATTGGGCCAATATCGGGTCCATCCCCGTCGGTAACACCCGGCGCATCTTGTCGTGCTTTGTCATGGTTCTCTCTTATTCACGCATGCTCTATCTGGAATTCACGCTTTCCCAAAGCCTGGAGGATTTTCTGGCCTGCCATGCCCACGCCTTTGCCTTTTTTGGTGGGGTCCCCCGCAAAATAAATTACGATAATCTGAAAACCGTCGTTCTTTCCCGTCTCGGACAACATATCCAATTCAATCCCCGGTTCATGGACTTTGCCGGTGCCCATCTCTTTGACCCCACCCCCTGCAACGTCCGCGCCGGTTGGGAAAAAGGCAAAGTGGAACGGCTCATCCAATATATCCGTTCGGCCTTCCTCGCCGGTCGCCCGCTCCTCTGTTTCGCTCAAGTACAAAAAGAAGCCACCCTCTGGCGCGATCAGGAAGCCAACACGCGCCTCCACGCCACCACCCGCCAACGCCCCATAGACCGGTTTGCCCTTGAACAACCCCTCCTGCAACCACTGCCCACCCACCCCCACGATACCAGCCTCGTCCGTTCCGTCAAAGCCACATCCCAGGCCCTCGTCCACTTTCAATCCAACCGCTACTCTGTCCCCTGCGCAAAGGCGGGCAGGGTCTTGACCCTCAAAGCCCACCCGCACCATATGGATATTTTTGACGGCCCGGCCCGCGTGGCACACCACATCCGGTCTTACGAAAAATATCAGGTCATTGAAAATCCCCACCACTACGAAGGCATTTTGGCCCAACGTAAAAAAGCCCAGGCCACCAAAATACAGGAATCGTTCCTCGCCCTGTTGCCCGAAGCCAAAGACTATCTCGCCGGCCTCATCGCCGCCGAACTGTCCCTCTCCAGCCACCTGGCCCGGATCCACGAACTCGGCCACCTCTATGGGTCCGCCACTCTGGCCAGCGCCATCCGCCATGCCCTGGCATTCAAAGCCTTCGGCGCGGAATATGTCCAACGCATCATCCTCCAGCAACGGGCCGCACTCAACATGCCAGATCCCCAACCGCTCGTCTTGTCCCGCAAACCACACTGGAACAGTCTCGCCGTTGAACAAACCGATTTGGCCCTCTACGACCAACTCTTTGATTCCCATCCCCCCGCGGAGGAATTGTGATGATCCCCCTGGAAGAAAAACTCAAAAGGGTCCTTCTCCACCACACCGCCAGAACCGTCGCCACCCTCGTAACCCACGCCGCACAAAATAACCTCTCCCACGACGCGTTCCTGGCCCGCCTCCTGGACGACGAATTGGCCAGTCGCCACGACAACCGCGTCAAACGCCTTCTCCAGGAAGCCCACTTCCCCGCCATCAAAACCATAGACACCTTTGATTGGTCACACCCGGCATCCATCCCCAAAACCCTCGTCCTCCACATGACGAACCTGGATTTTGTCCGCAACAAAAATCATCTGATCTTCGTCGGCCCGGGAGGCGTGGGGAAATCTCATCTCGCCATCGCCCTGGGGTTCATCGCCTGCCAACAGGAATACCGAACCCTCTTCACCACCGCCGCCGACATGATCAACGCACTGGTCGCCTCACAATCAGACCACAGTCTGGGGAAGGCCCTGAAACGCTTCACCGCCCCCAAACTGCTCATCATCGACGAGCTCGGGTACCTGCCTTTGGACAAGCAGGGTCGCGACCTCTTTTTCCAGGTTATCTCCAAAAGAGCCGAGGCAGGGTCCATGATCCTGACCACCAATAAGGCCTTCAAAGACTGGGGAGAGGTCTTCCTGGACACCGCCGTGGCTTCCGCCATCGCGGAACGGCTCATCGAGCATGGGGAGTTGATCAAGGTCGAGGGAGGAAGTTATCGGGTCAAAAAAAGACGC
>DYNS01000051.1 GCA_020720965.1 Anaerolinea sp.
GCTCGGCTACCTGCTGCGCTGGGCAAACGAAAACAAAAGAGAAGAATTCGACTTCATGCGCGGAGACGAAGACTACAAGTTCAAATTTGGTGGCAACCAAAACAATGTCTTGCGCGTCAGCGTGGAAAAGTAACAAAGCCCCCAACAAACCAAAACCGCCCCCTAGGAGGCGGTTTTGGTTTCGGTTGTTGCGGCGGCTGGTTTCGCCTCTGGTGCGGCTTCCGCCGGGGCAGAGGTCTCTCCGCTTTCACCCTTGCTTGCCAGGCGCTTGCCCCCGGAAGGCGATTTGTGGTCGGTGGCATACCACCCGGAGCCTTTGAAGACAATCCCGGCGGGGGTATACACTTTGCGAAGGCTATTCTTGTGGCATTCCGGGCAACGCTTCAGCGGTTCATCGTGGAAAGACTGGTGACGTTCAAACTGCACGCCGCAACTTTCACATCGGTAAGTATATATGGGCATTTTTACCTCTCTTTTCTCACTCTTTTTTCATTATATCCCCTCAGGCTTGCAGTGACAAGATTAAAATCTCGAAAAACGATTGACTTTGCATTAGCGATGTGATAGAATCCTCTTTCGCAGGGCGGGCGCGTAGCTCAACGGCAGAGCAGTGGCCTTTTAAGCCATTGGTTCTGGGTTCGAATCCCAGCGCGCTCACAGTCTTTTTTTCTCATCGGCACACGTTTGCGTGTGCCGATTTTGTTTTCTGCGGCGGGTTTATGCGTCTTTTCCGGCGAGGAAGTGTTCCAGAGCGGTGTGAAGGTGTGGCAGGGCTTCGCGCCGGGTGCGATAGAGTTTTTCCTGCCCGCGCAGGGTGAGGTTGACCAGACCGGCGCGGCGCAGTTCCGCCAGATGATGGGTGACGGTGGGGGCGCGCAGGTTCAGGCGGCGGGCAAGGGCGGAGGGGGTCATCTCTTCCTGGGTGAGGTAATGCAAAATTTTGAGGCGGGTGGGGTCTGCCAGGGCTTTCAGGCTGCGTAGCAGGCTATCTGGCACCAGCTCGCCGGGGATGGCGGACATTTCTGGTGGGCGGGCGCCAAAGAGGAAGAGCAGGCTGTCTTTTTGGTAGAGCAGGGCAACCAAGGGGGTTGTCCAATAGACCGGGGCAAAGAGGATGCTTGGGGGTTGTTCTTTTTCTTCAAAGTGTAAACCTTGAGAAAGTTCGGTCATTAATTCGTTGAGGGGCAGGGTTTGCGCCAGGTTTTGGGCTTTTGCCAAACCCGCCCGCAAAACCGGGTCTATACGTTTTTCTTCCTCGGCGAAGAAGGCGGTGTAATAGGCTTGCAGGGCGCTGAGGTAGGCTTCGCCAAATTCTTCGGGGCGGGTCCACCAGTCCAGGTAGCGCTGAAGCGCGTTGGGCTGGGCGGGTTTGCGCTCTTTGCCCTCCCATTTTTCTTGCAAAATATGCAGGTCGCTTTCCTGCCAGGCATGATTTTCCATGATTCTTTGCATGGTCTGGCAGAGGGGGTCTTCCTCGGCGCATTGCCAGCGGAAGAGGCTGCCGAGGCGCTCGGCGGGGGGGATTTGCTCGATTGCTCTCAGAGCGGTGAGGGAGTCTTTGGGCGCGGGCAGGTTGCGTACCCATAAAAGCGGTGCTCCCAGGTAGGGAATGACTTCTTCCAGCAGTTTACGCTCTGGGGCGGGGATGCGCGAGCGTATCCCCGCCGCCCAGGATGCCCGGATGCCGTAGTAGTCCGGCTCGTGTAAAACGCTCAGGCTCAGAAATAGTTCGTAGGCGGTGGCGTAATCCCATTCTATAACGGTTTTGGTTTTATCCATGTTGTCTCCCCGGCGGGCTGCGCCGGTATGTTTTGGCTTAGTTTTACCAGTATTTTGCCGTGAATGGAATATACCTGCCGGAAGAGGCGCAGGAAAATCTGCTGCCAGCCGGGTTGATGTGGTTTTGCGGGGAAAATTTGGGGTGCGGCGCTGATGCGCCAGTCTTCCGGGCGTTCTTGCAATTTGGCGTGCCAAAAGAGGCGGGTTTGCATGGGGGCTTCCTTTCTTTGTTAGACGATTGTCTAATTAGATAATAGTCTAACATAAAAGGCGTGTCAAGGGGAATTTCTGTTATACTTTGATGAATATTTTGCGGAGGCGGTTGTATGCTTTTGACGATTGACGTTGGAAATACGAACCTGACGATTGGTTTATACGAAGAAGATGCCCTGCTCTGGCACTGGCGGCTGGCAACCGACCCGAACCGGATGCCGGATGAGTATGGTTTGCAGTTGCTGGGGCTTTTGCAACACGCCCAACAGGGCGCGGAGGCTTTGGATGGGGTGATTCTTGCCTCGGTTGTGCCGCCTCTCACCGGGCGGATTGTGCTGGCTTGTGAGCAGTACCTGAAGCAGCCCCCCTTGTTGGTGGATGCCGGGATTAAGACCGGCATCCGGATTCGTTACGAAGACCCCAAATCGGTGGGCGCGGACCGGGTTTGTGATGCGGTTGCGGTCATGCACACTTACGGAGGTCCGGCTTGTATTATCGATTTTGGCACGGCGACCACTTTCAACGCCCTTACCAAAGAGGGCGATTATCTGGGCGGGGCAATTACCGCCGGGGTGAACCTTGCCGCCGAGGCGCTTTTCTCCCGTGCCGCTAAACTGCCGCGCATAGATTTGCAGCGTCCTCCCAACGTCATTGGGCGCAATACCACTCACGCCATGCAGTCTGGCTTGCTGTTTGGTTATGTCTCCATGGTGGAAGGGATGGTTTCGCGTTTTCGGGCAGAACTGGGCGCGGATATGAAGGTGATTGCCACCGGGGGGCTGGCGGAGGGGATTGCCCGCGAGACCGGGGTGATTAAGCACATAGACCCCTGGCTTACCCTCAACGGTTTGAGGCTTTTGTGGCAGATGAACCGCTAAACTTACAGTTCGGTCTGGGTTTTTTCTGCCGGTGCAGGCGGCGGGTAATAACGCATAAACGTATCTGCCTCACCTAAGAGCCGAAAGACCCACCCCAAAACGCCGCGCCGCATTTGGCTGCCCCCCTGCGAGGCATGGCAGGCGCTGGCGCGGGTTTTCTTTTCGGAAACCGAATCGTAGCGGATGCGGGCATGGGTTGGGAAATCCACCTCCGCCAAAGAAGCCAGGTTAATGTCTTTGTTGCGCCCCCATCGGGTGGGGTCGCCGCCAAAAAGGCGAATGAGCGCCACCGAAAAGCGCAGAAAACCGCGTGGAATGGTGTGAAAATACACCCGTCCCGGCACATGTGCCCCGGCAGATTGGCGGGCTTGCTCGAAAGCCAGTACGGTTGCTTGTTGAATATGGAGATGGTCGGGGTGACGGTAGCCGCCGATGGGGTCAAAGGTCAGCAAAATATCCGGTTGCAGGCGTTGAATATACTCCCCCACCCTGGCGGCGACCTCGGTTAATGGGGCGTTTACCTGCGCCTGAGGGTGGTCATTCGCCTCGGAGCCGGGCATCCCCGAATCGCGGTAGCCGAGAAAGAAAATTTCCCTCAGCCCCAATGCCTGGACAGCACAGTGCAATTCCTGCTCGCGCAGTTCTGCAACCGAGCCAAAACCTTGTAGATATTGCGGGTCAACCGTCCCGGCTTCGCCTTTGGTGGCGCAAACCAGGTACACTTTCGCGCCGCGTTGCGCGTACAACGCCAGCGTGCCGCCCATGCCAAACGATTCATCGTCTGGGTGAGCCAAAACAGCCAAAATGGTGGGGGTTGGTTTCATGAATTCTCCAAATGAGACAAGATAAGTCCATTATAACCAGCCTGCTAAAATTTTTGCGCCGAGCGTTGCACTTTTTTGGCGGCACTCTCTTGTGGAATTTTCATCTCCACGATAACGCCAGGGGCATCCGGGCGGTTTCGCAGGCGCAGGCTTCCCCCGGCTTTCCAAACCAGGGTCGCCACCATCGGAAAGCCAATCCCAATTCCTGGCAGTTCACCGGTGAAGTCTTTTTCCCCTTGCACATAGGGCAGCCACGCCCAACGGATTTGCTCTTGCGAGAGATTCATGCCGTCATCCACCACCCGCAGGCGAATGTGTTCCTCCTCCGCCTGCCAGACCGAGATTTCGATGTGCGGCTGATGGCTGGGGTGGAATTTTCGGGCGTTTTCCAGCGCCTCGTGCAGAATCATCTCCAGGGCATCGGCGGTGAGGGCGAGGCGGGTTTCTTGCAGGTCGGAGGGCATGGAAAGAACCGCCGCATCGATGCCGAGGGATTGGCAAATGCTTTGCAAAAGGGTGGGCAGGTCTCGGAGCAGGGCGGCTTCTCCCAGGTTAAGCGCCAGAGGGGCATCGATGTAGCTTAAGATTTTGCGAATCTCTCCCGCCAGCCTCTCCGCCCCCTGCACCGAGGTCTGAGCATAGGCGCGGATTTCTTCCGGGGGTAGCATATTCAGATGGTTTTTGATGATGGAGAGGTTGCTAAGCATGATGGACATGGGTGTGCGGAGTTTGTGGGCGACAACAGTATGAAAGCGGCGCATATCCTGATAGATGGACATGCGCTCGGTCACATCGCGCAAGCGAACAATCCGCTGGTATTCTGCCTGCCCTGGGGTTTCCAGCGCCTCCAAAATGAGCCAGACCGCCCGCGCGGTGGGGCTTTCTGGTTGCACTAAAAAGCAGGGTTCCGGCTCTCTTGCCCATTGCTGCCAAACGTCTGCCGGTTGGGGGGTGTAGAGATGCTCCACGATGGCGGAAAAGGGCAAGCCGAGGTAATCTTCCGAGAGGTTGAGCAGACTTTGGGCGCGTTCATTGGCGTAGAGGATATTTTCGGCGCGGTTGAGAATGAGGTAGCCTTCCTGAGCGTGTTCCACCATCCAGGAGAATCGGGTCAGGTCGCTGAGCATGACCTGGTAGGTGTTGAGGCGGCTGAGAGTACGCAGGCGGGCGAGGATTTCCAGCGCATCGAAGGGTTTTTCTAAAAAATCGTCCACCCCGGCGCTCAGACCGGCGGCGCGGACATCCCTCTCGCTGCGTTGGGTGAGCATGAGAACCGGCAGCCCCGCGAGAAGATGATTGGCGCGGATGCGGCGGCAGGTTTCCAGCGGGTTGAGGGTGGGGGTTGTATCTAACAGGATGGCAGTGGGGAGGTTTTTTTCTGCCAGGGCGAGGCTTTCCTGGGTGGTTTCGGCAAAGAGGAGGCTGAATCCGGCGCTGCGGAGCAGGTCATTCAGCAGGGCGCAGGTATCCGGGTCGTTGGTTAGGGTGAGGATGAGATTGGGCTGAGTCATCATGCCTGTATTGTATGTGTTTTGTGGGCGGGGCGCATTGCATTCTCAGGGTAGTTTGGGTATAGTTTGGGTGTTCTTCATCCTTTCTGAGAAGAGGTGCCTATGTTTGATTTGCCCAATGATGAAATTTTGCCGCTCTCCCGCGAGCATGTCTTTTGGACCTGGTCTGCCCAGGCCAAGGTGAACCCGATTGCTGTAGAGCGTGCCGAGGGGGTTTATTTTTGGGACGTGGAGGGGAAGCGTTACCTGGATTTTAATTCGATGACGATGTGCGTAAACGTGGGGCATGGCAACCCGCGCATTATCCGCGCCATGCAAGAGCAGGCGGCGGTTTTGCCTTATGCCGCCCCTGGCATGGCGACCAAAATTCGGGCAGTTGCCTCGCGGGAGGTGGCGCAAGTCACCCCTGGCGGGGCGTTGAGCAAGGTCTTGTTTACCCTGGGCGGGGCAGATGCCAACGAAAACGCCATCAAACTGGCGCGGGGTTACACCGGGCGGCATAAAATTCTCAGCCGCTACCGCTCGTATCACGGTGCCTCTGCCGGGGCAATGGCAGCCACCGGCGACCCGCGCCGCCACACCTGGGAGCCGAACCTGATGCCGGGAGTCGTTCACTTTTTGGACCCCTACCGTTACCGCTCCACCTTTCATCGTACCAACCCCAACATCTCCGAAGCCGACTTTGCCCAGGACTACCTGAACCATCTGGAAGAAATTATCCTTTACGAAGGACCGGAGACGATTGCCGCGATATTGATGGAAAGCGTCACCGGCACCAACGGAGTCATCATTCCGCCCCAGGGTTATATGCAAGGTGTGCGCGCCCTGTGTGACAAATATGGGATTGTGATGATTGCGGATGAGGTGATGGCAGGCTTTGGGCGCACCGGCAAGTGGTTTGCCGTGCAACATTGGGACGTGACCCCGGACATGATGACGATGGCAAAAGGGCTTACCTCCGCCTATGCGCCCCTGGGCGCGGTTGCCATGAAGCCCCAAATCGCCGCCGCTTTTAGTGAGCGAGTCTTTGAATCTGGGTTAACCTACACCTCGCATCCCATTTCGCTGGCGGCGGCGGTGGCGAACATTGCCGTTTTGCGGGAAGAAAAGGTGGTGGAACATGCCGCCGAAATGGGCAAAATTCTGAGCGAGCTGCTGCGCCAACTGAAAGAATCCCACCCATCGGTGGGAGAGGTGCGCTCTATAGGGCTGTTCGGGATTTTGGAACTGGTCAAGAACCGCGAAACGAAGGAACCCCTCGCCCCCTGGAACGCCTCCAGCCCGGAGATGGCGGCGTTTCGACAATTTTGTCTTAAGCAAGGTTTATTCCTGTACACGCACTGGCACACCGTCCTCGTCATCCCGCCCCTCATCATCACCGAGGCGCAACTGCGGGAGGGTTTTGCCGTGTTGGAAGAAGCCCTAAAGATAACGGATAAGGCTTGCGGTTAGCGTTTACACCCTGAGCGGGAAAACCATCAAAATCACCTACTCATTCCCCTCAGGGTGTAGTATAATCTCGCTTCGCAAATCAGCCCTGCCCCTTATTAAGGCAATTCATAGGAGATGTCCAAGCGCGAAAACCCTTCAGCAGAGACTTTTTTCCAAGTCTGAACGGCGCTTGTGACCGGCTGGTGCAAACCAGCCGTTTTTTTATCACCCCTTTATAGAAGGGAGGTGAAAGAGACATGACGATTGTTATTTTACGCAACAACGAATCTCAAGACCAATTGCTAAAGCGCTTTCGCAAAAAAGTTGTGAAAAGCGGCGTTCTCAGCACGGTTCGCCGCAAGCGTTGGTTCGTATCCAAGAGCGAGCAGCGCCGCATGGATGATAAGAAAGCCACCCGCCGTCTTAAGCGGCGACAGGTGAAAACGACTGAATAGGAAGACCGGAGGTGTGTATGGCGAAAGATGAAGAGAAGGAAGAGAAACTGGTTGTAGAAGGCATAGTCATAGAAGCGTTGCCAGGGACACAGTTTAGGGTGCGGTTAGACAACGGACACGAGGTGCTGGCTTACCTCTCTGGCAAGATGCGCAAGTTCTACATTCGTATTCTTCTCGGAGACCGCGTAAAGGTCGAGATGTCACCCTATGACCTGACTCGCGGACGCATCACCTTCCGTCAGCGCAAGGTAAACGCCCCCCCCGCTGAATTTTAACCACAAAAAACGCTCCTGCCAAACAGGAGCGTTTTTGATTCTTCCTATTCACCCAGGTTGGGGATGTGTTCTGTGGCGAGCAGGAGGGCTGCCAGGGTTTTGGCGTCTTCCATTTGGCTTTGTTTTGCCTGGGCAAGCGCCTGGGGGTAGGGGATTTTCTCCAGGCTGAGAAATTCGTCTTCGTCTGGGGGCAGGGGGGAGGGATGCAGACCGGTTGCCAGAAAAACGTGCATTTTTTCGGTGGAGTATCCGGGGGCGAGGTAAAAGGAGCCAATTTCCTTCAGGGTTTCGGCTGCCATGCCGGTTTCTTCTCGCAGTTCGCGGGCGGCGGCTTGGGCGGGGGCTTCGTCTGGTTCCAGGGTTCCGGCGGGTAGTTCCAGCATGTCCAGCCCGGCGGCATGGCGGTATTGGCGCACAAAGTACACCATCCCTTGCGAGTCTATGGGGATGAGGATGACGGAGCCGATGTGGTAGATGATGTCGAAGAGGACTTCGCGCCCGTCCGGGGTCTGAAGTTTGTCCTGGTTGACGGAGAAGGCTCGCCCGGTATAGGCGCGTTGGGAGTGGAGCAGGGTGAATTTCATGGTTTTCCTGTGTATAAAAACACCCGGCGCGTTTTGCTCCGGGTGTTTGAGGGACGTGGGTGGGGTTTAGGGGATGTTGAGTTGAGCGCCTGCGGTGAGGGTGTAGGGAGATTGCAGGGCGTTGGCGCTGGCGATGCTCATGGGGTCTACGTCTCCGTAGGCGCAGGCGATGGAGTAGATGGTTTCATTGCTGCGGACGGTGTAGGTGGTTGGGTGGGCAAGCAGGGCGCGGTTGGCGGGGAATACGCTGCTGGTTTGCGGAATTTGCAGCACCAAGCCCGGCATGACGATTTGCCCGTTGGTGATTCCGTTGAGGCTGAGCAGCTCGTCCGGGTTGAGGTTGTAGCGGCGGGCGATGCAGTAGGGGAATTCACCGGCTTGCAAGGTGTAGGTGGCGGGGCGGGCGGGCGGCACCGAGGTAGGCAGGGCGGCTGCCGGGGTGACGAGGGCTGCCGAGCCATCCGGGGTGGGGCTGGGGAGGGCGGCGGCGCCGGAGGCTTGCAGGGTGGCTTGCGCCGGGTCTACAATGACCGGGGTTTGGGGCAGCCCTGCGAGCGGGGTAAAGGTGGGAATGACGGCGGCTTCGGCGGGCTGGGTTCCGGCGGCGACAGGTGTGCCAGCGGCGACTGCGGTTTGCGTGCCAGCCTGCTCGATGACATCCATGCTGGTAGTCGGCACGGATGGGAAGTTCGCATCCAGCGTCATGGTGGGCAGCGGGGTGGATGCGGCTCTTTCGCAGGCGGTAAGGGAGAGCGCCAGCAAAAGAATGAATAAAAATGCGGTTTTCTTGCTCATTTTCTTCTTCTCCTCCAAATGAAGGTGGGGATATGTGCGGAAGTGGTGGGTTCCGTAGATACTAGCACAGGATGATTAGAGCGTCAAGTTTTGTGGTGTGGGGTTATTTTGGGGGGACGAGAAGTTTGGCGACATCCTGGGCGTGCTCTATCTCGTGTGGTCCAAAGATTTTGACGATATCTTCCAGGCTTCCGCTGCCGCCCCAGGGCAGGGTGTAGGCTTGGGTTACTTGCTCTTCCGGCATTTGGCGGATGAGTTGGAGGAGGTTCTCGCGGGTTTGCAGGTATTCGCGGTAGATGTGGTCGTAACTGAGACCTTCGCGGGTGGCGACTGTTTCGGCGTTGTATACGTCCATGCCGCGTGCGGCGGGGGTGGCGGGTTCTTTGCCTGCCTGAATGGATTGGAGGAAGGCGATGATGGCATCGTCCCAGCCGGAGAGGTGCGCCAAAATTTCGCGGACTGTCCAGAGGGGGTAGATTTTGCGGTTTCGGTCAATTTCTTGCAGGTGGGCTGTCATTTGGGCGCGGGAGTTTTCTAAAATGCGGATGAGTTCTTGTTTTTGGGTCATGTTTTCCTTGCCTTTGGGGGGTTAGATGGTGTTTTGCTCGCAGAGGCGCAAAAAAGTTTGGACGATGTGGGGGTCGAAGTGGCTTCCGGCGTGCTGGCGGATGTGTTCTATAACGGTGGCGCGTTCCCAGGCGGCGCGGTAGGGGCGGTCGCTGGTGAGGGCGTCCCAAACATCTATAACGGAAAAGATACGGGCGTGAAGGGGGATTTCCTCGCCGCGTAAGCCGCGTGGGTAGCCGCTTCCGTCCCATTTTTCGTGGTGGCAGTAGGGGATGTGCAGGGCGGGCAGGAGGTATTCTACCGAAGAGAGCATGTCGTAGGCGTATTGGGGGTGTTGGCGCATGACTTGCCATTCTTCCGGGGTGAGGGCGCCGGGCTTGAGCAGGATTTTATCTGGAATTGCCATTTTGCCGATGTCGTGCAGGAGCGCGCCTCGCCGGATGTGGATGAGTTCCTGGGGGGGGGTGTTGCAGGCTTGCGCCAGGGTGAGGGTGAGGGCAGTGACTCGTAGGGAGTGCCCTTCGGTTTCGCGGTCGCGCAGTTCCATGGCGCGTGACCAGCCTTCGATGGTGGATTCGTATGCCTGGTTAATTTTCCGCAGGGAAGATTCGGTTTCGGCAAACAGGCGGGCGTTTTCTATGGCGATGGCTGCCTGGTTGGCAAATGCCTGGGCGAGGGCGGCTTCTTCGGCGTGGTAGGCGGCTTTTTGGCGGCTATCCAGGGTGATGTAGCCGGTGACTTCGCCGCGTACCAGCAGGGGAACGCCCATCCAGGAGCGGACGTAGGAGTCGGTTCCGCCCCAGCCCAAAAAGCGCGGGTCTTGAGAAACGTCTGGGACGAGTTGGGTTTGTTTCTCGCGTTGAATCTGGCTAAAGAGAGCGTCTTCTTTGGCGGGGAAGTCTTTGTGGATGATTTTTTGGATGTCTGGCACGCCGCGTGAGGTGACGATTTTGAGAAAGTCGCCTTGGAGCAGGAAGATGGTGGCGCTGTCGTAGGGGACGACCTGGGCGATGGAGGAGAGAATGGCTTCCAGTACCTGGGGTAAATCTAGCGAGGTGGAGATGGCGGCGGTGGCGGAGCGCAGGGTTTCGGCTTCTCGGCGGCGGCTGCGCTCGGCGTTGAAGAGGCGGGCTTGTTCGATGGCGGTGGCGGCTTGGTCGGCGAAGAGGCTGAGGAGGCGGATTTGTTCTGGGGTGAAGGCGGCTTTGTTTTGGTCGTCTGAGACGTTGATGACGCCGATGATGCGTTCTTTGGCGAGCATGGGCGCGCCCAAGACCCGCCGGAAGGGGTAGGCTTGGTAGGCGGGAGTGCGTCCTTCCCAGGTGGAGTAGTCTTGCACGGCGATGGGTTGCCGGGTCTGGAAGACTTTGCCGGAGAGTCCTTCGCCGGGGCGGACGATGTTGCCGAGGATTCCGGCGGGTAGCTGATGCGAGACGGTGAGTTTGAGGCTTTCGCCATCCGCTTCGGTGAGGTAGATGCCGCCCATGCGGGTTTGTATCATACAGGCGGCGCGTTCTACGATGGTTTGCAGCAGGGGCATGAGTTCGGTGCGGGCGTTAATCTCCAGCGAGGTGCGGTAGAGGGCTTCCATCTCTTCGGCGTGTTTGCGGGCGGCTTCTTCTTTTTGTTTGGTGGCGCTGATGTCGTGGACGATGAAGAAGACAATCTCTTGCTGAATGGGGATGACGGCGGGAGCGCCCCAGCGCGGGTTGCCATCTGGGTGGGGAATGCGGAGTTCGGGCAGGTTTCCCTGGTTGGGGGTTTGCAGCAGGCTGCGGATGCTTTCTGGGGGGGTGTTGGGGAAGATGTTAAAGAGCGGGGTGGCGAGGATTTCTTGCAGGGTTTTGCCGGTGAAGGTGAGGGCGGCTTGGTTGGCATCCAGGCAGAGGGCGGTGTTTTTTTGTGCGACAAAAATGGCATCGCCGGAGCGTTCAAAGAGCAGCCGAAAGCGCTCCTCGGTCATTTGGCGGGCGGCTTCTGCCTGTCTGCGCTCGGCGCGGGAGTGTGCCTCGCGGATTTCGCGGCGCAGGGCTTCTGGCAGGCGGCTGAGGTTGTCCTTCATCAGGTAGTCGTGCGCTCCGGCACGCATCATTTCTACGGCGGTGCTTTCGCCGATGGCGCCGGAGACGATGATGAAGGGGATGTCTTTTTGGGTTTGCTGCACCTGTTGCAGGGCGGCGGGGGCGCTGAAGGTGGGCAGGTGAAAGTCGGAGATGATGGCATCCCAGGTTTGGGTTTGCAGGGCATCTTGCAGTTCTTCGGCGTTTTGCACCCGGCGGTGTTGGGCGTTAAAACCGGCTTGTTTTAACTCGTAGAGCAACAAAAGCGCGTCATCGCGGTTGTCTTCTATCAGCAGCAGGTGCAGGGCTTCGGAGGGTTCGGGCATGGTTTATCCCAGGGTTGCGTTGCCGGAGGTGAGG
>DYNS01000360.1 GCA_020720965.1 Anaerolinea sp.
GCCCGCGCCCTGCTGGGAGCCATGAACTGGACGATTATGTGGTTTCGCCCGGAGGGCAGGCTTTCCATTGAACAAATTGCCGACCGCTTTGCGGATGTGTTCCTGCAAGGCATACTCTCCTAACCCATTATTTCCCCATCTGCATTTCAAAAAATTACCAGGAGGAACAATGTACGGATTTACCCCAACCGAAGAACAACAAATGCTCATCGAGACCGTTGTTCGATACGCCAAGAACGACCTGCGCGTTGCCGGACATGACGCCGAAGAGCAGAAATCCCTGCCCAAGAAGTTGGTAGGCAAGGGCTGGGAACTGGGCGTTCTGCAAGCCTCCACGCCCGAAGCGTATGGCGGCTTTGGCGAGCGCTCCGCTGTGACGGGCGTACTCGCCGCCGAGGAACTTGCCTTTGGCGACCTGGCTGGCGCTCTGGCGGTGATGACCCCCTCGCTCTTCGTCAACCCCATTTTGCTGGCAGGCTCGGAAGAGCAAAAACAGCAGTGGATTCCCCAGGTCATTGAAGCGGATTGGATGCCCTATACCGCTGCCCTGGTGGAACCCTCCTTTGACTTTGACCCCAACGCCCTGAAAACGACCGCCGTTAAAGAAGGCGAAGCTTACACCCTGAACGGAGTCAAAACCTACGTTCCGTATGCCGCCGAAGCCCAAGCCTTCATCGTCTATGCCGACCTGGAAGGGCAGACGAAAGCCTTTATCGTGGAGGCAGGCGCGGGGGTGGAAGTCTCCGAGCGGATTAAATTGATGGGGCTGAATGCGCTGCCTTTGTATCAGGTCAAACTGAACGATGTGAAAGTTCCCTCCTCCCACCTGCTGGAAGGTGATTTTGCCCCCGTTCTGGCGGCGATGCGCGTGGCGAATGCCGCCCTGGCGGTGGGCGTTGCCCGCGCCGCCCTGGAATATAGCCGGGATTACGCCAAAGAACGGGATGCCTTTGGGGTGAAGATTGCCCAAAAGCAGGCAATTGCCTTTATGCTGGCAGAGATGGCAACCGAAGTGGAAGCCATGCGCCTGCTGACCTGGCAAGCCGCCTGGAAACTGGATGCCGGGAAAGAAGATGCCTGGATGGATGCCTACCTTGCCTCCACTGGCGCGGCAGACATGGTGATGATGGTGACAGACCGCGCAGTGCAAATTTTGGGCGGTCATGGATACATCCGCGACCATGCGGTGGAGAAGTTTATGCGCGAAGGGCGCGGCTTTGCCTCGTTTACCGGGCTGGCGATTGTGTAAGTTTGGCGCAGGATTGACGATTACCCGATAAGGAAATGACCTATGACCATCGAATTTGAAACCCCCAAACCGATTGAAAACGCGCGGTTTATGCTGCAAACCGTTGCGGATAATATGATGCGCCCCATCTCACGCGAGATGGACGAGAACGAGCATCAAATTCCTTTTAGTTACATCGAATTTATGCACAGCGCCATGAAGGCGATGGGCGGCATGGCTGGCTCGCTTGCCCCCTCCGAGGAGAAAAAGCCCGAAGACGGCAAGAAACGCCCGTCCATTGGGTATCAGCTGCTCGCCAATCAGTTGGAGATGCTTTCCTGGGGTGATGTCGGCATGTATCTCATCACCCCTGGCGGTGGGTTGGGCGCGGCAGCGGTGCAGGCGGCGGGCACTACGGAGCAGAAAGCCAAGTTCCTGGCGCGGTTTAGCGCCGAAAAACCGACCTTTGCGGCGATGTGTATGACCGAACCCCAAGCCGGGTCGGATACATCCGCCATTCGCGCCCGCGCCATTTTGGACGAAGCCACCAACGAGTGGGTTATCAGCGGCGAGAAAATCTTTGTCACCGCCGGAGAAAAATCCTTCAATGAGCATGTCGAATTTGGCAAAGGCTTCATTGTCGTTTGGGCAACCATAGACCCAAGCGCCGGGCGCTCTGGGATGCGTTCCTTTGTGGTGGAAGCCGGAACCCCCGGCGTGAAAGTGACCAAACTGGAACACAAGATGGGCATCCGCGTCAGCGACACCGCTGTCATCACCCTGGATAACGCCCGCGTCCCGTTTGAGAACATCCTCGGCAGCCCGACCGTGGAAAAAACCACAACCGGCTTCAAAGGCGCCATGGCGACTTTTGACGCGACCCGTCCCCTGGTCGCCGCGACCGGGGTGGGCGTTGCTCGCGCCGCTCTGGAAGAAGTGAAGAAAATGCTGGCAGAACAAGGCGTGGAAATTCGCTACGGCTTGCCCCGCCAAAAACTGACATCCATCGAGCGCGATGTGATGGATATGGAAATTCTCTACAAGAGCGCCTGGCTGATGGTCTTAAAAGCCGTTTGGATGGCAGACAACAAGCAGCCCAACGCTCTGGAATCCTCTATGAGCAAAGTACGAGCCGGTGACATTGTGACCAAAATTACCCAAAAAGCCGTAGAGATGATGGGTCCGCTTGGCTATAGCCGTGAATACCTGCTGGAAAAATGGTTCCGCGATGCCAAAATTACCGACATCTACGAAGGCACCGGGCAGATTAACCGTCTGGTTGTGGCACGGCAGGTGCTGGGCTACTCTGGCGCGGAGTTGAGGTAGAAAAACAGGAGAAACCATGAAATATCACATTCATAACGTGGTCGTGATTGGCTCTGGCACCATGGGCGGCGGCATTGCCGCCCACCTGGCAAACGCCGGGGTTCCCGTCACCCTTTTAGACATCCTCCCCAAAGACGCGGGCGAAGACAAAGCCAGCCGCAACAAAATTGTTGCCGCCGGGCTGGATGCCGCCAAAAAGGCGCGTCCAGCGGCTTTCTTCTCTTCCGCTCAACACACCCTGCTGAAAATTGGCAACCTGCAAGACGATTTTGACGTGATTGCCAAAGCCGACTGGGTGATTGAAGTCATTGTGGAGAACCTGAAGATAAAACAAGACCTGATGGCGCGAATTGATGCCATTCGCAAACCGGGCAGCATCATTTCCTCCAACACCTCCGGCATCCCGCTCAAAGACATTGCCGCCGGGCGCAGTGACGATTTTAAGAAGCATTTCCTCGGCACGCA
>DYNS01000361.1 GCA_020720965.1 Anaerolinea sp.
GGCGGCGGAAGCGTTGGTAAACGAGATTCGGGCGGCGGGTGGAGAGGCGGCTGCTTTTCAGGCAAATGTTTCTTTGGCAGCAGAAGCCCAAAGCCTTGTCAAATTCGCGGTGGAAACCTTCGGCGATTTGCATATTTTGGTCAACAACGCCGGGATTACCCGCGATATGCTCGTGATGATGATGTCGGAAGAAGATTGGGATGCCGTGCAGGATACCAACCTGAAGGCGACTTTTTTGTGCGCCAAAGCCGCCGTAAAGCACATGATGCGAAAGCGTTACGGACGCATTATCAACATCTCTTCGGTTGCCGGGCAAATGGGCAACCCTGGGCAAACCAACTATTCCGCCTCCAAAGCCGGGCAGATTGGTTTTACCAAAGCCCTGGCGCGGGAGGTGGCAGCCCGCAACGTAACCGTGAACGCGATTGCTCCCGGTTTTGTGGATACCGAAATTTTGGCGAGCATGGCTCCCGAAACCCTGGAAGCCGCTCTTAAACTTGTCCCCCTGGCGCGTAAGGCGCGCCCGGAAGAAATTGCTTACGCTGTTGCCTTCCTAGCCAGTGACCAGGCTGCTTACATCACCGGTCAGGTTTTGGGGGTGGATGGCGGCATGGCGATGATGTAGGAGACCCTATGACAGACACAGAACGCAAAGGTAAAACAACCCTCGCCCCGGATGTGCTTCTCACCATTGCGCGGATGGCGGCATTGGGCGTGGAAGGCGTAAGCCGGATGGCTCCCGTCCCCGGCGGGTTCGACCGTATCTTCCGGCGTGGAAGCGATGATGGCGTGCGCCTGACGGTGGAAGACGGCTTAGTCTATGTGGATTTGTACCTTGTCCTGAACAGCGCCGTAAATGTGCGCGAGGTAAGCCGCAACGTTCAGACCCAGGTCGCCCGCTCCATTTCTGAAATGCTTGGTATGGAAGTTGGTCACGTCAACATCCACATCGAAGACATCCATTACAAGGCAGATGAATAACCCTTATGAAATCCCGTACCAGGGCGCGCGCCGTTGCCCTGCAAGTTCTTTACGAAATTGACCTGACCGGGCATCACCCTGGCGATGTGTTACAGCAGCGCGTGGAGGATGCCCGTGCCGAGGGGCAGAACAAATTCTCCCCAGAATCGGAAGAGTTTGCGCGTCTTCTGGTTTTTGGCGTATCCCCCCTTGCCAGCAGAATCGATGAAGTCATTGCCGAATACGCTTCGGATTGGCCCTTCGACAAAATAGCTGCCATAGACCGCAACATCCTTCGGATTGCGGTTTGGGAGTTTGCCATCTCTGCCCAAACCCCGGTGCAGGTTGCCATTAACGAAGCGGTGGAACTCGCTAAATCTTACGGTTCCGACACCGCGCCGCGCTTTGTCAACGGCGTTTTGGGTAGTCTTGCAGACCATCAACACATCCTTGCCAAAATCTTTAAGGAAATGGGCTAAATGGACATCCTCGGCGTTGGCATTCCAGAACTTTTTTTTGTTTTGCTCATTGCCCTCATTCTGCTGGGTCCCAAAGATATGCTCAACGCCAGCAAAACGCTGGGGCGCATGTTGCGGAACTTTATTCAATCCCCCACCTGGCAAGCCATGCGCTCCACCGGGCGGGAATTGCAGCAGCTGCCCACCAAACTGATGCGCGAAGCCAACCTGGAAGACCTGGAAAAAGAAGTGCGCGGTATTCGCAATGAAGTGGCGGGAACTGCCCGCCAAATTCGCCCGACCTTTGACGAGAAAAACATCTTTGGGCAAACGCCCACTCTCAAATCACCCCCGCCGCCTGCCGCTCCCGTTGCAGAAACGCCTCCCCCCCCGGATTCTCCCTCCGCCTAACCCAATATGATACCCCGCCTCTTCCGCGTCCTGCGCTGGATTCTGTTTGCTCCTTTTCGGCTGCTTGCCTGGCTTTTGCTGCTCCCCTTTCGATTTTTAGGGTGGCTTTTTCAGCCGGTTGTGCAGAGATTTCGTAATAACCCGGTTTACCTCTTTCTGACCGAAGTGCCAGACGACCGCCCCGCCCTGGACGCGATTGGGGATGCCTTTCAGAACCCGGAAGGGATTTTGGAGCAGTTGGATGATGTGCGTAAGCACCTCCTACGCGCCCTCCTGGTCGTCATTCTTTCGGTAGTCGCTTCCTTTTCGTTTACCGAAAGCCTTATTGCTTTTTTGGCTGTGCCAGTCGGCGGCTTGCAAAACCTGCAAGTGATTCAGGTGACGGAGGGAGTAAGCATCTACATGCGGGTTGCAGTAGTCGCCGGGCTTGCCCTCGCCTCGCCCTACATCGCCTTTGAGATTTGGCTGTTCATTGCCCCTGGGCTTATGCCCCGTTCCCGCCAAATTGGCTTGGCTTCCATCCCCCTCGCTTTTTTCTTCTTCGTCAGCGGGATGGCTTTTACCTACTACTATATGTTTCCGGTTGCTCTGCCCTTCTTGCAGGAGGGATTTATTAGCCTGCAAAGCAACTGGACGGCAGACTCGTACATCGGCTTTACCTCCGGGCTTCTGTTTTGGATAGGTCTGGCTTTTGAATTCCCTCTCGTCATTTTTGCTCTCTCGGCAATGGGCATTATTAAACCCCAAATGCTTTTGCAACAGTGGAGGCTGGCAGTCGTCCTCATCGCCGTCATCGCCGCCGCCATCACCCCAACCGTTGATGTTGGCACGATGGCGCTGACAATGGCTCCCATGACCGGGCTATACTTCCTCAGCATCCTCTTCAGTTTCATTGCTCAACTCGCCAACCGTCCCAAAAATTAAATTTGTAAGCCCGCCAACGCCCCAAAAGCGCACAAGTTACCCTTGTGCGCTTTTCTTTATTATGCTTTCGCCTCAAAACCCTGTAAAATTACTTTTAACCTAACTCTTGCCTCCACGCCGGGGGGCAAGCCCGCAACAGGAGAGAGAATGAAAATCACCCGCCCCCGCTTACGCTGGCTCAATGCCCTTTTTTTGCTTGCCCTCACCAGCCTGTCCTGCACCTGGTCTCTGATAGACATCAGCCAGTTTGCCCCCACCCCCCCCC
>DYNS01000362.1 GCA_020720965.1 Anaerolinea sp.
GGGATGCGCGTATGGCGGTTCGGAGCGTGGAGGAGTCATCGTGTGCGTTTTTTCTTGGTTAAGCGGTACGCTCTTCGCTAAGGGGAGGTTGGCGGGTTAGTTAATTTCGTCCGGGTCCTTGACGGAGCGGGCACTCACCAGGTTGTGGTAGGTTGGTTCTGGGCGGGCATGGGTGGCTTCCGCATTCTGCGAGCGGAAAGAGGGGGCAGGCTGCTTGGGCTGCGGCGCCTGAAACTGAGAGGCGGGCGCAAGGGCGGGGCGTGCCGGGGCGCTGTTGTTGGGGTGGTAGGATGTGTTGGGACGGGGTACGCTGGTGGGTTGGGGGCGGGCTGGGGTCGCCATGCTGCGCGGTTGGGGGCGCACATCGCTCTGGCTAAAGATGCGCTCTCCGGCAACCGAGAAGGTGCCGATGATGAGGATGCGGATGACCCAGACCATGACGGCGACAAAGACCGGCACAATCTTCTGAATGGTGTCGCCGCCTAAAATGAGACTTCCCTGGCTGGTGTGGGTGGCAATGGCAACCGATACGCCCCACCAGGTGAGGGTGGCATTCATGGCGGCTGCCAGCACCCAGGCACCAAAAAGATACCACACTTCGGCAGGTTCGTCTGCGCCCTGCTCCGGGGTGAAGAGACGGGCAATTCCGGCAAAGTCTATGCCGCAGAAGGCGATGGACAGGATGGTGGACCATTTGATGCCCAAAAAGGTCAGCCCGCCCAGCACATCGCTGAGGGCAAACTCGGTGGTGCTGAAGTTGAAGACTTCAAAAGCCAGCAGAGCGCCGATAATCATCAGCCCCCAGGCTCGCCCGCGCTGCCCAAAAAGGCTGTGCAGCACCCGCCCAAAGTTGATGTTGAGCGGCACATTACGCATTTGACTGTTCACGATTTATTCTCCTTTTACTTACGCTGAACCGATTGGAATATATGTTCTACTTTTTAGATTATAGAACAAAAATTCTAAATTTGTCAAGCGTTATTTAAAAGGCAAACAAAAGCCGCCCTCTTGCAAGAGGGCGGCGGGGGTGTTGAGGGCGAGGTTCTTAACCGGCGGGGAAGAGGGGCAAATGTCCCAACGAGAGAATGTTTGCCCATTTGGCTTTTTCTCCTTCGGTGAGAATGGCTGCCTGGGCAACAATCTCTGCCCCGGCTTTTTGCATAATGTCGCGCATTCCCTCCAGGGTGGAGCCGGTGCTGATAACGTCATCCACCAGGACGACCTTTTTGCCCTGCACCAATTCCCGGTCTTTTTCGTCCAGAATAAGGGTTTGGGGCTTGCCGGTGGTGATGGAGAGGGTTTCGGCTTGCAGCGCCGCGCCCATGTAGGGTTTGTAAGACTTTCTCAGCACCACATACGGCTTTTGGGTGACGACCGAAAGGGCATACGCCAGCGGGATGGATTTCGCCTCGGCGGTGACGAGGCTGTCGTAGGATACCTCGCTCAGTTGCCGAGCAAGCCCCAAGGCGGCGGCTTGTACCAGTTCGGTATCTCCCAAAATGTTCAGGATGGCAATGCGTAAACCGGGGGCGACTTCAAACAGGCGCAGGCGGCGGGCGATTCCGGCAATTTCGATGTCGTAAAATTCTTGTTCTGGCATGGTTCCTCCAAAAAAGATAGGGAATGGGCGTGCATCTGCTTCGATTATACCGCCCGCAAAGACGGGTATAATCCCCTCCGTGTTGCCAGATTTGCAGATGAACGACCTTGTGCGCTTGCGAAAGCCGCACCCTTGCGGAGGCTACGACTGGAAAGTGACCCGCCTGGGCGCGGATATTGGCTTGGAGTGCCTTACCTGCCAGCATCGCGTCATGCTCACCCGCCGAGAACTGGCACGCCGGATAAAAACCATCCTCCCACGAGAGAAGCATGACCCCCTCCCCTAAAAAACCCCACGTTCTCTTTCTCTTTTCAGATACCGGCGGCGGGCATCGTTCCGCCGCCGAAGCCATTATCGAAGCGGTGCAAGCGGAATTTAACGGGGAAATTACGACCGAGATGGTGGATTTTTTTAAGCAGCATACCCCTTTGCCTCTCAATCGCCTGCCCAACTGGTATCCTTACATGGTTAAATTCCCGCATTTGTGGGGGGCGAGTTTTCACATCAGCGATGGACGCGCCCGCGCCCGCGCCATTACCGCCACTCTGTGGCCCGCCGTCAGCCGTTTTGCCCGCAAAATTGTGCAAACCCACCCCAGCGACTTAATCGTCTCGGTTCACCCCCTGGCAAATTCCTTCATCCTCAAAGCGTTGGGGAATGACCGCCCGCCCTTCATCACCGTTGTAACCGACATGGTAACGACCCACGCCCTCTGGTTCGACCGCCGCGCCGACCTGATTTGCGTCCCCACCGACATTGCCCGGTTCCGTGCCATTGAATACGGCATGGAACCGGAGAACATCGTCACCGTTGGCCAGCCCATTGCGGCGCGTTACTGTGCCCCCGCCGGAGATAAACAAGCCCTGCGCCAAAAACTGGGCTGGGACCCGCACAAATTCATCGCCGTCCTGGTCGGCGGCGGGGATGGCATGGGACCTCTCTCCCAAACCGCCCGCGCCATAGACGATTCCGGGCTGGACGTGGGCATCGTAGTCGTCACCGGCAGAAACGAGCGCCTCAAAAAGAGCCTCCAATCCCACGACTGGCGCAACCCTGTCTACATCTATGGCTTCACCCGCGACCTGCCAGACTTCATGCGCGCGGCGGATGTTCTTGTTACCAAAGCCGGACCGGGGACAATCGCCGAAGCCCTCAATGCCAACCTGCCCATTATCCTCTATGCCAAACTGCCAGGGCAGGAAGACGGCAACGTCACCTACGTCCGCGAAACCGGAACCGGCGTTTGGGCGCCCACCCCCCAAAGAGTTGTGGCAACCCTGCGAAGTTGGATGGAAAACCCCGCCTCCCGCCAAAAAGTGGTCGAATCCTGCCGGAAAGCCGCCCGCCCCGAATCCTCCCGTGCCATTGCCCGCCTCATCGGCGAGCGCCTCGGCATTCTCCCCCCCGATGAG
>DYNS01000363.1 GCA_020720965.1 Anaerolinea sp.
CAAGGGGCGCTCGCCCCGCAAAAAAGTTGCCAAATGTCGCGCCTGCATTTGCATAATTGCTCGCAGTGAATGCTGCTTGCCCTCATACGCCGCTTCCGCATCCAGGCGCTCGTTCACCTTCTCCGCCAACATCCGCCTCGTCTCCTTCGTCAGCGATTTATTCTCATCCTGCTCAAAACTCACCCCCTTATTTGCCAGCCCAAACACCACCCTATCCACAATCACCGGTCTAAACTCCTCAATAAAATCGAGCGTCAGGCTCGGCTTACCGGGGCGGTCCACATGCAAAAAACCGCCAAAGGGGTCCAAACCTGCCAGCACCAGGCAGCGCTCCACCTGACCATACAAAATGCCATAACCATAATTCAGAGCAGAGTTCACCGGGTCAGTCGCACCCCGCCCGGTTCTGCCGGTAAAGCCATATTTGGCGGGCAAAATCTGCTTCACCGCGTGCCAATAGCGGGCGGCGGCGCTGCCCTCCAACCCCATCAACTCCTGGCGCAGGTCATTCACCGTCACCGAACCATCCAAAAACTCCGGGTATTTCCGAATCCCCTCCATCTCAATCAGCGCATCCAGCACCTCCCCGGCGCAAGAACGCAGCTCTTCATACAAAGGCGGGTCGCTTTCCTTGCGATACTTCGCCATATACTTCAGCAAGTTAGACTGATTTTGCAGTTTGCCCACGCCAAAACCCAGCACCAACTGCACCCCGGTAATCGACTTAAAGGCTTCCAACTGCGCCCGGCGGGTTGCCACCGTGCCGGTTAGCCCGGCGCTATACAGGCTGGCATACGCCGTCCCCGTCCCGCTAATAAAGAAGATGGGAATCCCACGCTCGGTACACTCCCGCACCGCCTCCGCGCTCAGGCTCACCCCCTGGTTTGCAATCACCACACTCTCCAGGTGAATCAGCGGCGCCTGGGCAAGCTTCTCCTCGCCCTTGGTCACAATCAGGCGCTCGCTATGCTTGCCCAAAAACGCCCCAAACTGGTCTATCACCAAATGCTGCACAATTGCCATAAGAAACTCCTTTCCTGTATTCCTCATTCTGCATTCATCATTCTAAATACGCCATTGCCCTTCACCGTATCCTTGCCCACCTGGGCAACCTCCCCCCACAGCAGCCAGGGCAGCAACTCCCGCCACACCTCCGGCGGGGCAAAATAACGGGCATCCCCCACCAAGCCGCTAATCCAGGTGGCTTTTCCGCTGCGGCTGGAACCGCTTTGCACCTCCAACCACTCTGCGTCGCTTTCTTGCAGGCGCACCCGGTTTGCCAGCGCCCACAAACGCTCCCGCTCGGCGGCGGGTCTGGCTTCCTGTTGGCAATGCTGGGCTGCCAGGTCATCCACCCGCCTTAGCAAAGCCGCAAAAAACGCGCCAAAATCTGGCGATTTTAGAAGCTGCTCCCCCTGAACAACCCGCAGCGGAGTATGAAACCGAATCAACAAGTGAGAAAGCTCCCCCGCCCAACGGGTTTGGGCAGCCCGGAGAATATCCCCGTGCCCAATGCGCCCCTGCGGCGGGTGAACGATGTGGCTGCCCTCCTCCAAAACCGTTTCCGGCTCTTGGGCGGGGTGCAGGGCGGCAATGCTGCGTAAGGCAAAAGTTCCCCGCCCCACGCCCATGCCCAACCGCCCGGCTTCTGGTGCAGCCAGCACAAAATAGGGCAGGGAGGCAATCGCATCGCCAAAGAGAGTGAGTTCAAACCAAAAGCGCTCGCCGGGGGCAATCGTCTCGGTAGGCGGCATTGCCAGGGTATACCCTCGCCTCTCCTCGCCGGGGTTTTGGTTGGCGGCAACCAGCCAGCACACCGGGCAGGTTTTGGCATGTTCCGGGTCTGCGCCCGCCGCCGCCCCCAAAGCGGAACGGGGATAAGCGGCGCAGGTTGCCCGGCGCATCACATTCAACAGCGCCCCGCGCAGGTTGCTCCCGGCTTTTAGCCCGCCCAAACGAAGGGACGTTTGGGCTTCACATTCAAAACGCAGGCGCAAGGCAGTAAGGGAAAAGGGTGTGGCGGTCATACGGGTTTTCTCCAATCGAAACGAGGGGGTAAAAAACACACAAAAGCAAAAGAACCTCAGGCAAAGTCATCCTCCACCGGCTGTTTGTCAAAAGTCATACCCAAAAGCGGGTCATAGCGCGTCTTCACCACCGGCGGCAGAGATTTATCTCCGGGGGTAAGCAAATTTTTACCGGCAAGCATGGCATACTGCCCGCGTGAAATGCTCACCAATAGCCGGTCAGCCTCCAGGTAAGATTCGCCATCTTTAAGCGCCAGATATTCATCATAAAAGGCTTCGGGCAAAACTTCCACGCCATCAAACAGGCGGTTAAACTCACGCTCTATCGCCGGGTCGGATTGAAAAGGCAGCAATTTTGCCAAAAAATGAGCCCGAAAATCCCTTGCCTGCGCTTCATACTCGGCTCTCCAATGTTCCATCAAGTCTGGGTCAGCATACACTTCATCCAGCCAGCCCGGCAGCGCGGATTCGTCCATTACCTGATTGGCTCGCGGCTGGAGAATTTTCAAAGTGCGCTCCACCTGCTGAATGGGAGCATAAACCCGTCTAAAGGAATCCTGAATTTGTGTAAAAACGCAGACCCGCGCAGGTTCCCGTTTCCCCAACCGGTTCACCCGCCCAAAACGCTGCAACAAGGCTTCCAACGGAGCAGGGTCTGTAAACAGGATGTCCAAATCCAGGTTCAGGCTCACTTCCACCACCTGAGTCGCCACCACCAGCAAAGGGCGGCGCTCCCGTTGAGAAACCCCGGCGGCGGCGAGAATTTCCTGTTCCTTTTCGGCGCGGTCGCGCCCGCAAAAACGCCCATGAAGTAAAAAGCGCGGCGTTTGGGGAGAAATTCGCTCCGATAACGTCTGCCAAACTTGTTGAGCGCGAGCTACTGTATTGCAAACCACCAGGGTTTGCTTTCCCCCTTGCACGGCTCGGACAATTTGTTCCAAATGTGGCTGATGTCAGTTATGAAGTGAGCAAAAGTTGGTCT
>DYNS01000052.1 GCA_020720965.1 Anaerolinea sp.
CGGAGGCGGTTTGCAAGCCTGTGGCTTGCAGCCATTGATGAAAAGTAACTCCTAAAAAGCCCAGCAGGGCAAAATAAAGCCATTCTCCCCGTTGGGGCAGGGCAAATTGTTTGCGCCGCAATACCTCCGCCCCCAAAATGAGAACTCCCATGCCAAACCTTGCCCATACCAGGGCGGCGGGCGAGAGTTCCCGAAGGGCAATTTTGGTGGCAACAAAGGTCGCCCCCCAAATGGTGACGGCGATGAGGGCTTGCAGGTAGGCTTTTTGTTTTTGCTGGCTGGTTGGCATAAATATATCCCGTTTGAATGTTTTTCCGCAGGTGTTGCGGCGAGTATAATAGACCCGGAGGTTGAATCTCAATGGAAATTACATGGTACGGACACTCCTGTTTTCGTTTGTCAGAGCGCGGCATGGCAAGCGTGGTGACAGACCCTTTTGATAGCGAAGTCGTTGGCTACGAGTCCCTCAAACTCCGCGCCGATATTGTATCCGTCAGTCACGATGCTCCAGGGCATGGCTTTGCGGGCGCAGTTAAAAACGCCCTGCACCGCCTAACCGGACCCGGCGAATTTGAAATCGGCGGCGTGTTTATCACCGGCATTCAGACCGACTCGAACAATAAGAAGACCGGCGAAAACCCGCGCAACACCCTGTACGTCTTCGACTACAACGGGCTAAACTTGGCACACCTGGGCGATTTACGTCAAGTCCCCAGCCAGGCGGAGATAGAAGCCCTCGGCACGGTACACATCGCCTTTGTCCCGGTTGGCGGAGGCGGCGGGTTAAACGCCTCCAAAGCCGCAGAAGTCCTTTCCCTGCTGGAGCCGAACATCGTCATCCCCATGCACTACGGGCACGAGGCTTGCAAACTTCCGCTGGAACCGCTGGAGAAATTCCTTAAGGAAATGGGGGTAAGCGCCTTGGAAGCGCAGCCCAGCCTCAAAGTCTCCCGCTCCAACCTGCCAGAAGAGACCAAGGTGCTTGTTCTCAGTCCTGCCGCCAGTTAAGGAAAAAATCTATGACGGTTAAAGTGCTTCTCTCTTGGGATGTTGCCCAGGAGCGCGAACAGGAATATTTTGAGTTTGTCATCCGGGAGTTTATTCCCGGCGTTCAGCGCCTGGGTTTGGAACCTACCGAAGCCTGGGCAACCATCTACGGGCAGCACCCTCAGGTTATGGTCGCCATGACTGCCGCCGACCTGCCCAAAGCCCAGCGCATCCTTGCCTCTGGTGAATGGTACGCTCTGCATGACCAACTGGCAGGCTACATCAAAAACTATTCCGACAAAATTGTTCCCGCCAAAGGCGGGTTTCAGTTCTAAAAAGGGGCGGGGCAACCCGCCTTTTTCTTTGCCATGAGCCACATCTCCCAACCCCTTTTGGAATGGTATCGACAAAACGCCCGCAGCCTCCCTTGGCGCGGACACCCCGACCCCTACGCCGTATGGGTTTCAGAAATTATGCTCCAACAAACCAGGGTGGAAGCCGTCATCCCTTATTTTGAGCGTTGGATGAGTCAATTCCCCACCCTGCCAGACCTGGCGCAAGCCAACCTGCATAACGTCCTCGCCGCCTGGGAGGGGCTGGGCTACTACAGCCGCGCCCGCAACCTGCATCGCGCCGCTCAAATGGTACAGCAACAGCACGCCGGAAAACTCCCCCGTACCCCCACCGAACTGCAAAAATTACCCGGCATTGGCAGGTACACCGCTGCTGCCATCGCCTCCATCGCCTTTGGGGTAGATGTTGCCGCTTTAGATGGCAATGTCAAACGCATTTTGGCAAGGCTGCACAACCTGACCCAACCCGTCAGCGCCCCCGCCGCCGAAGCCGCCCTCTGGCAATGGGCAGAAGAACACCTCCCCAACGGCAAAGCCGCCGAATACAACCAAGCCCTCATGGATTTAGGCTCAGCCATTTGCCTGCCCAAAAACCCGCGCTGCCCGGTTTGCCCCTTGCAAATTCACTGCCAGGCATACAACCTCGGCATTCAACATGCCCGCCCCGTGCCAAAGACCAAAAAACAAACCCCGCACCGCAACAAAGGCGCGGCAATTTTGCTGCAAGAGGGAAAAACCCTGCTCATTCAACGCCCCGCCGGGGGCTTGCTCGGCGGCTTATGGGAATTCCCCGCCGCCGAAGTAGACCAACCCGACTCCGCCCCTGCCCTTGTCGCCGCCATAGAGGCAGCCTACGGGCTGAAAATTCTCCCCCTCAACGCCCTGCCGCCTCTCCAACACGCTTACACTCACTTCACCCTGCAAGAAACTCCCTGGCTGTGTCGCCTCACCGCTCCCCTGCCCGGTCCCGCCCTGCAATGGGTGGAACTCTCTGCCCTGCCCCAATACCCGATGGGCAAAATAGACCGGCAAATAGCAAAAAATCTGCTTCAATTGTAAAGGCGGTGTAAAGCGAGGCAAAATCCTTTCGTGTATACTAACTTCACATACGCGCACTTTTTTTCACAAAGATTTTGCCGGAGGTGAAGTGATGTCTAAAGAAACCAAGCAAGAACAAGAATCGGTTTGGAAAATGATTCAAATAGGCGGGATTATTGCGGCATTTATCACGGGTATTTTTGGCGTGATTGTAGCTCTTATTGAGAATCCTGCACCCACGCCTTTGCCCACTTCTCAGCCGTTTACCCAAACCGCGCCGCCGACCCTAACCGTCCCCCCGCAGACTTCCACGCCCAGCCCGGTTCCGCCAACGCTTACCCCCACCCCCAGCCTGACCCCGGAAATCAGCGCAGCCGTCCTTGCGCCCAGCCCCAGCGCCACTTTTGCGCCTTCTCTTACCCCGGTTGTGTTGGGGCAGGATTGGCTGGCGGATTGCATTAGCAGAGAGTGGATGCTTTTTGAAATCGGAACCTTGTTCCAGCCGGGGGAAAAGCAGGCATGTTGGGGGCAGCCGGTTGCCTCGGCGTTTTCCACCTCCGGCGGGGCGTTGCGAATTTTCCGTCAGGGCTACACGGCGACTGCTTACCTGAGCGGCTTTCTTTTGCCCCTTCCCCAGCGTGGGACTGTGTCTTTTTCTTTGCGCCCGACAAATTTTGAAAAGGCAGAATTTTGGGTTATGTTGCTGCCCGCCTTAGACCCTTCTCGGAGCGGGGTAAAACTGCAAACGATTGTGGATAACCAACAGAGGGATAAACTTCAGTTTCGGACGGAATACGGCACTCACGAAACCAAGAGCGCTTATATTCCTGAAGATATGGATATCTACCGCATTACTCTGTTCTTGGATTATGGCGAGGTGAAGGTCTGGGTTAATTCCACTTCTTTGGGGGCGTTCCCGCTTTCTTTCTCCGAGCGTTACTTGTTTCTGGGGTATCGCGCTTTGCCCGCCAAACGGTACGAGATTGATACCCGCCTGGAGAATTTCTCGGTTCAATAGGGCGCTTCTCCCTTGGGCGGCAGGGTGAAGTAAAAGGTTGCGCCTTTGCCCACCTCGCTTTTTGCCCATACCTTGCCGCCGTGTCTTTCGATGATTCGTCTGACGATGGCAAGCCCAACGCCTGTGCCTTCAAATTCGTCTTGCCTATGCAGGCGTTGGAAGATGCCGAATAATTTTGCGTGGTAGTTCATGTCGAAACCTACGCCATTGTCTTTGATGAAGTATGCCCATTCGTGTTCGGGAGTTTCTTCTGCGCCGAGTTGGATGATGGCTTGGGGTACGCCGGATGTAAATTTGATGGCGTTGGAGAGCAGGTTGGTAATTGCCTCCCGAATTAACGCCCGGCTTCCGTAGGCGGGCGGCATATCCAGCATGTCTACTTGCACCGGGTGGGTGATGTCTTGCAGAATGTCATCCAGCACGGTGGCAAAAATCTCTTGCATGTTGAGCGCGGATTTATGAACAGGTTGCTGCCCCAGGTGGGTGAAGAGGAGCAGGTCGTCTATCAGTTGCCCCATTTGGCGGGCGTTGCCTTGAATACGCCGGATGTAGGCGCTTGCTTCTGGTGGCAGTTGCCGCCCATGCTCTTCTTGCAAAATGTGGCTCAGACCGTGAATCCCGCGCAGGGGGGCACGCAGGTCGTGCGAGATGGTGTAGGCAAAGGAGGAGAGTTCCTGGTTGGCTTGCTCCAATTCGGCGGTGCGTGCCTGTACCCGGTTTTCCAGGTCGGCGTTTAGGGCGCGGATTTCGTCATACAGCCGGGCGTTTTCCAGCGCGATGCCAATTTGGGCGCTCGCGCCCGTAAGCAGGGTTAGGTCGCTTTCGGTGTAGGTTTCGGGCGAGTAACTGTGAATGGCAACCGCCCCAATGACCTTGTCTTTTTGCAACATGGGCGCGGCAATGAAGGATGCGCTGATTTTGCTCTTGTTGCCCAGGGTTTCGTATTCTTTTGGGGGGATCAGGTTGCGGCGCAGAATGGGCTGCCGGGTGGCAATGACCTGCCCAATGAAGCTTTTTTCTGGCAGGGGGGTTGGTTCTTCCTGCCAAAATTCGCCGTCATCATAGGTGAGGGGGAAGGATACGCTGTTGGTCGCCTCGTCATACAGGGTGACGACAAAGGCATCTAGTGGGATGGCGCTTTGCATCTGCTCGAAGATGCGCCGCAGGCAGGTATTCAAATCTGTCAGGTCCGAGATGGCGCGGCTGATTTCGTGCAGGATGCGTAATTGCTCGGCTTGTTCTCGGGCGGCTTTTTGGCTTTCTTGCAACTGGTTTTTTGCGTCTTTTTGCGCCTGAATATCGGTGGCGATGATGATGACTTCCGGGGCGGCGACTCCCGGCAGGCGGGTGGCGCGGATGCGGGCAGAGTACCAGTGTGTGCGCCCGTACACATCCCGCACCGGAAATTCGTAAGTTCCGGCAACGCCGCGCAGGGTTTTTTGCAACACTTCGTGGGCGGCGGCGCGGTTTTCGGGGGGCAGGATGTCGAAGATGGGCTTGCCCTGATAGGTTTCCGGCAGTTGGCTTTGCGAGCCGTTGATGAAAGTGACTACCCCCTCTTCGTTGACGATGACAATCACATCCGGGGCGTTGTCCACCAACATTCGCCAGCGCTCTTCAGAATTTTGGGCGCGTTGCAAAGTCACTGTCATTTTGTGGCTCATGGAGCCCACAAGCAGAATGCCCAACCCCCAAATGACGGCTGCCAGCCGGGTTTCTTCTCGTAAACCGCCGCCTAGCAGCAAAAAGACGATAACCCCCAGCCCCATAAGGCTGATGAGGCTGAAAATGCGCCGGGGAGCGGTTTTGCTGATGCAGGGCAAAATTTTGTGCATGGCTGGTTAACGCACTACCGGGCTGGGAGACTGAAGCGCGTCTGTAATTCTTTCGGCGTGCCCCAAGAGCATATCCAAACCGGGGATTTCCTGGGGGGAGAAGTATGCCCATTCGGTGGTTTCGTCACTTAAGCCGGGGGTTCCTTGCGCTTCCACCTCGAAGCAGAGCGAAACGAAGTGTATTTTTGCGCCATCCGGGTAGATGACCAGGCGGTTGGGGTCGCTGTAAACGCCCGTCAGGCGGAGGATATTGCCCTCCAAGCCGGTTTCTTCTCGCAGTTCCCGCAGGCAGGCTTCGCTGACGCTTTCTCCTGCTTCTGCGCCGCCGCCGGGGAGGCACCATTGACCATTATCTGCCCGGCGGGTGAGCAGGACTTTTTGGCGGCTTGCGTCAAAGAGGATGGCGGTGCATCCCAAACGCAGGACTCCGTCTTTGCCTGCGCGGTCGGCGTAAATGACTTGTGTTTTTGCCATGCGATTCTCCGTAAAATGGGGCTGCTTGTCGCCTAGAGCCATTGCTCCGCTGCTGCAAGGATGGCGGGGATGACCTGGTTGTAGTCTGGCGATGCCTGATTTACGTCCAGCCGCAGCACATTCTTGGGGGGCAAAGAATCTGCCCACTCTTGCAGGTAGGTTTCCAGGGTGGGCAGGTCTTGCAGGGTGGCGATGTTGATTCTCTGACGTTTTTGCAGGCGCAGACGAATCTTTTCTTCCTCCAGGCGCAGGTAAATAAACAGTTCTGGGGCGGGTTGGTTGGCGCGAATGTTTTCGTATAGGCGGCGGCAGAGGGCGAATTCTTCCCGGCTCAGGTAGCCGCGTGTGTAAAACAGGCGGGTGAAGATGTGAAAATCCTGCTCCAAGCCGCCATCCAGCAGGGCGGGCAGGGTTCCGCCGCGCAGGCTGCGCTCCTGTTCGGCGCGTAGGAGCAGGTAATCTACCTGGTTGGCAAGGGCATAGCGCGGATTTTGTTTGAAGAGGGATTGAAAGGGGCGTTGTTGGTGTTCTTCCAGCCCGGCTGCAAAGGGGTGGGCGGCGCGAAGGGCATTTGCCAGGCTGGTTTTTCCCGCTCCGGTGTTGCCCATGAGGGCGATGAGGGCTTTCATGGTTTAGGGTTGGTGCGCCAGCCCCAATTTCTTGAGGGTGACAGCGTATCGGGAGGTGAGGTGAATGAGGGGCGAGGAGAGGCGGGTTTGGGCTTTTCCCAGGGGCAGGGCTTGGCGCAGGTCTTCGGCGGTGTCGAAGGCGGGCAGGCGCAGGGTGGCTCTGCCCAACTCGCGCAGGGTGTGTGCATCCGAGCCGACCGTGCCGGGCAGGTTGTGTTGTTTGGCAAGGGTTTGGGCGGCATAGTTGTAGTGAGAAAACAGGCAGCGGGCGTTGAAGGTTTCCAGGGCATCCACCAAGGGCAGGATGCTGAGCAGGGCGCTCCGCTCCCAACCGCGATGCGCGTCCAGGGGGTGGGATACGCTGATGAAGGCTCCCTGCTGCCGAAGGCGGGTGATGGCTTCGAGAGGCGCCAACCCCGCCGGGAGTGCCTCCCGGACAAAAAAGGCGAGCAATTCCCCGGCGGTGGTGAGAATTTCCTCGCCGACAATGACCCGCTCCGGGTCCAGTTCTTTGGCGAGCAAAGCGCCGCGAATGTCGTTGTGGTCGGTGATGATGAGGCGGTCTATGCCTTTTTCGCGGGCGGCGGCTACAATTTCTCGCGGTTGCACGAGAGAGTCTTTGGAATATACGGTATGGCAGTGGAATTCTACGCGCAGGGTGGTGTTCATCGGTTGGATTATATACTAATCCGAATCTCCCACAAACTCCATAAACACCTGGTTTCCTAACAGTCTTCCGCGCTTTGTCAGGCGCAGGGTTGCTTCGGTCTGCTCCAAAAGCCCCAGGCGGCACAGACGCTCTATCTTCTTCCCGTATACCAGGGTGTAATCCTGCCCAAAGCGGGCAATAAATTCCCGGCGCAAAACGCCTTCCCCGGTCAGGCGCAGACCGGTCATCATGGTGTCGTCCATGTCTTCTCTCTGGCTGTTCCGGTGTTGATTCACCGCTGCCGCCGAAAGCGGAAACGGAGGGTTTGGGCTGTTTTGCTCGCTCATGCGCTGAATGTAGGTCTTAATCCGCAAGACGTTGGAGTAGCGCAGCCCGTCCACATGACCGTGCGCCCCCGCGCCCAAGCCCAGGTAATTGAGATTGCGCCAATATTGCAGGTTATGCCGGCACTGCCTCGCCTGCCCCTTGGACCAGTTGGAAATCTCATACTGCGCGTAGCCGCTTTGTTCCAGCCGCTCCGAAAGCCACTCGTACATCTCTGCCGCCAGGTCGGGGTCGGGCAGGGGCAGCAGCCCCTTTTGCGCCCAACGTCCAAAGGGCGTGCCGTGTTCCAGGGTGAGGGCGTAGGCAGAAAGATGCTCCGGTTGCAGACCCAGGACAAGGCGCAGAGTTTCCTGCCAGCGTTGCAGGCTTTGTTCGGGCAGTCCATACATTAAATCCAGGTTCAGGTTGTCAATCCCGGCGGCGCGAGACCAGCGCACGGCATCCACCACATCCAGGTAGGTGTGAATCCGCTCCAACATCCGCAGTTCGGCGGGGTCTGCGCTTTGCGCCCCGTAACTGATGCGGTTAAACCCCGCCGCCCTCCATTCTCGCAGCGCCCCCGCCGAGACGGTTCCGGGGTTGGCTTCCAGGCTGATTTCGGCATGGGGCAGAATGTGAAAATGGCGCGAAATTTGCCCCAAAATCTGCCCCAACTGAGTCGGATTCAGCAGCGAGGGCGTGCCGCCACCCAGGAAGATAGTCTCCACCTCGCGCCCGCCCGCCCCCTCCGCCACCAATTCCACCTCCCGGCAGAGGGCTTGCACGTAAGCAGGCAGCAGGGCTTCTTGCCCGGCGTAGGTGTTAAAGTCACAATAGGCGCAGCGGTGAGCGCAAAAGGGAATGTGCAGGTAAAGAGAAATGCTCATGGAGGTGATTTTAACAAACTCTGGCAGTCTTGCCGTCACATTCCCCGCCCAAATGGCTTAAACCCGTGTAAAATCACGCCTCTATTCACCTTATGATGGAATCTGGCTGCCGCGAAACTCTGCCCCCTGAGGGGGTTTGGCGCCTGCCAGGGTTCCGGGGAGTTAATAATGGAAGTCAATGAACCCCTTACCGAGCGGGCTGGTTCCGAAACGCCCGCTCAACTGGCGCAGCGCCTGAGTCTGCCCTTCTCCGACCTGCGCCTGCTCACCCGTGCTCTGACGCACCGCTCCTACGTCAACGAACATCAGGATGTCCCCGCCGACAATGAACGCCTGGAATTTTTGGGCGATGCCGTGCTGGACTTTTTGGTGGGCGCCTGGGCATATAACCGCTACCCGGAAATGCCCGAAGGTGAACTGACGCGGATGCGCTCCGCTCTGGTACGCACCGAAGCCCTCGCCGAGTTTGCCCGCAACCTGGAGTTGGGCAACGCCATGCGCCTGGGGCGCGGAGAATTGCACGGCGGCGGCAGAGACCGCGATGCCCTGCTTTGTGCCACCTTTGAGGCAATTGTGGGGGCTTTGTATCAGGCGCAAGGGTTAGATGCCGCCCGTAATTTCGTCATGCCCCTCATCGAACCCGCTGCCGAGCGCATCTTTGCCCAAATGCACACCATAGACCCCAAATCGCACCTGCAAGAGTGGGCGCAATCTCAAAAACTTGGCACACCCCGCTACCTCACCAGAGATTCGACCGGACCCGACCACGCCCGCACCTTTGAAGTGGACGTGTACGTGGGCAGCAAACTGATGGGCAGCGGCACAGGTCCATCCAAACACGCCGCCCAACAAGCCGCCGCCCAAAACGCCATCCAACAAATCGAATCCTGACCTTTCCCCAAGCCTCCCATGCCCCTCCGACTCAAATCACTCGAACTGCACGGCTACAAAACCTTTGCCTCCAAAACCGCCTTTGAATTTGCGGATGGTATTACCGCCATTGTGGGTCCCAACGGCTCCGGCAAATCCAACTTTGCCGATTCTCTCCGTTGGGTGCTGGGAGAGCAATCTGCCAGCCTGCTCCGCGCCAAGAAAACCGAAGACATGATTTTCTCCGGCTCCGAACAACGCGCCCGCGCTGGCATGGCATCCGTCACCATCACCTTCGACAACGCCAGCGCCTGGCTCCCCGTTGACTTCAGCGAGGTCGCCGTCACCCGCCGCGCCTACCGGGACGGACACAACGAATACCTCCTCAACGGGCAAACCGTCCGCCTCAAGGACATTAACGAACTCCTTGCCCAATCCGGATTATCCGAGCGCACCTACACCATCCTGGGGCAAGGCATGGTAGACGCCTCCCTCGCCCTCAAAGCCGATGAGCGCCGCCGCCTGTTTGAAGAAGCCGCCGGAATTGGCTTATACCGCGCCCGGCGCGAAGAATCCCTGCGCCGGCTGGAAAACACCCAGCGTAACCTGGAGCGTGTGTTGGATATTCTGGCAGAGCTGGAGCCTCGCCTGCGCGGGTTGGAACGCCAGGCAAAACGCGCCCAGGAATACCAGCAAGTGCAAGCCGACCTCAAACTTATCCTGCGCGAGTGGTACGGCTACCATTGGCATCGCTACCAAAAAGACCTGGCAGAAGCCCAAGCCTTTGCCCAACAGCAAGACCAAAAATTGCAACAAGCCCGTCAGCACTACCAAGCCCTCACGGAGGGATTTTCCAGTACTCGTACTCGCCTCTTCGACTTGCGCGCTCGCCTCAACGACTGGCATCGCCAGTCTGCCGGGCTGCATAACCAGCGTGAAACCATCAACCGCGAGCTGGCAGTGTTGGAAGAACGCCGCCGCGCCCTGCACGAAAGCCGCGCCAACGCCGCCGCCGAACAGCAGCGCCAGGCAGACGAGCAACGCGCCGCCCAGGAGCGAATCGAAGAAGCCCGCGCCGAACTCGCCCGCGTGCAAGCCGAAGCGGCAGATGCCAAAACCCAGGAAGCCAGCGCCCGCGAAGCCCTCAAAGCCCGTCAGTTGGAACGCGCCGGGGTGGAGCAAAAACTCAACGCCGCCCGCAACACCCTTAACCAGCAAAACGCCCGCCGCGCCAACCATCAAGCCCACCTCAACGAACTTAAAACCCGGCTGGAAGCCCAACGCGAAAAGCGCAAATCGGCAGACCTGGTTATTGCCACCGCCGAAGAAACCCTCAGCGCCGCCCAAAAGAAGCACGCCTCCGCTCAAAAAGCCCGTCAGCAAGCCGAAGAAGCCTTGCAACAAGCCGAACAAACCTTGGGTGCCGCCCGCCAACAACTTGCCGAGCAAGAAACCGCCCGCCGCGCCCGCCAGGAAGAACGCACCTCCCGCGCCGCCGAACAAGCCAAACTGCAAGCCCGCCTGGATGTGCTGGAGCAAGCCGAAAAATCCCTGGCAGGCTACGCCGAAGGCGCACGCACCCTCCTCAACGCCGCCCGCCAATCCAAACTGGGGGGCGTGCGCGGAGCCTTGTTCAGCGCCCTGGATGTCCCCGCCGCCTACGTCACCGCCATTGCCGCCGCCCTCGGCGATGCCTTTGATGTCGTCATCCTGGATTCGGCAGAGGCGGCAGACCAGGCTTTGGGGCTGTTGGAACAGGCAGAAGGGCGGGCGGTCATCCTGCCCCTCGCCGCCCAACCCGCGCCCCTCGCCGCCTCCCCCGGCATCCCCCCCGAAGAAGGTTTTCTCGGCTGGGCAAATGCCCTCGTCAGCCTTCCGGCAGAATGGAAACCGGCGCTGGATGCCCTGCTGGGGCAGACCGCCGTTGTGCAAAACCGCGCCGCCGCCCAAGCCTTGCGCCGCCTTTACCCCACCCTGCGCTTTGTCACCCTTAGCGGGGAGGTTTTCCGCCCGGATGGGGTGATTGCCGCCGGGCGCGAAGCACGCGCCGCCGCGCTAAGCCGCCCCCGCGAAAAAAGAGAGATGACCGCTCAACTGCAAAGCGCCGTCTCTGCCCATAACAGCCTGCAAGAAGCCTTGCAAACCCTGGCGGCGGAAATTTCCGCCACCCAAAAAGAGATTGCCGCCAAAGAAGAAGCCCTGCGTGCCGGGCGCAAATCCCTCACCGAAGCCGCCAACGCCGAACAGCAAGCCTCCCTAGCGATGGAATCTGCCCGCCGCCAAAAAGATTTTCAGACCGCCCAAAAAGAAAGCCTGGGTAAAGAAATTGCCGCCTCGGAGCGCGACCGCACCGAAACCAGCCTGCTGCTGGAAGATGTGGAAGAAAAACTGGCAGAATCGCAGGATGCCATGCGGAAGTGGAACGGGCAGTTGGCGGGGTTGGCGCTGGATGAACTCAACGCGCAGGTTTCCTATTGGGCGGCGCGGGTGTCTGTTTCCGGGCGCACCCAGGCAGATGCAGAAACCCGTCTGCGCGAGCGCACCCAAACCCAGGAG
>DYNS01000364.1 GCA_020720965.1 Anaerolinea sp.
AGTCATGCCCACTTCGCTCAACAGGTCGGCGGCGCGGGGGTCATCGCTGGGTTCGATGCGCCGGGCAAAGACGAGATACCCGGTGTGTGCCACCATTCGGTCTGTGGGGCGCAGGCGGGATGGTTCCGGTTTGTAGAACCGCAACAGAATCTCGCACATTTCGATGAAGGCGAACTTGTTGCGGCGCAGGGCAAAGAGCAGGTCTTCTGCCTGGTTTACGGTTGGCACAAGGCAGCAAAAGAACCCGCCTGGTTTGAGGGCGGCGCGTACCTGGGGGATGTAGTCTTGCGGGGCGGGAACATCCAGAAAGAAGGCGTCTGCGTTGGTTTCGTCCAAACCTTCGGTAATGTCTTTGAGCTTAAAATCCACCCGGTCTTCCAATCCCAGGCGGGTAAGGTTTTTGCGGGCGAGGGCTTGCATTTCGGGTCGGCGCTCGTAGGAATAGACCTTGCCTTCTTTGCCGACTGAAAAGGCGAGGGCGACTGTCATCGAGCCGGAGCCTGTTCCGGCTTCGATGACTTTTTGCCCGTCCCCAATGCCCATCGTTACCAGAATGTAGCCAATTTCTTTGGGGTATAAAATTTGGGTGTTGCGGGGCAGGTCGGTTAGCACGTCTCCCAGCATGGGTTGGAGCAGGAAGAAGGGGCTACCGAGGTGACTAAAGACCTGGGTTCCCCAAGGCAGACCTATCAGGTCGTCGTGTTGCAAAATGCCGCGATGCGTATGCAAGGCTGCGCCAGGGTTGAGGGTGATGATGAAGTGTTTGTGGCGCAAGCCGACCAGTTGAACTAAATCTCCGGCTTGGGCGTGGGTGGTAGTGATGTTCCAGGGCATGGGCTTGGGGCTTTCTTTTAGAGGGTGAGGTGCGTTTCAAAAAATTCTACAATGGCATTGTAACAGGTGACGCGGTTTTCGTACTTGAGAACGTCATGTCCTTCATCTTCAAAGACCAGCAGGTCAATTTTCTTGCCTTTGGCTTGCAACTCCCTCACCAAATCTTCCGACTCGGCAGCGGCAACGCGGGGGTCATTGCGCCCCTGAATGACGAGCATGGGACAAGCCAGGTGAGGTAGGTGAGTCTTGGGAGAGCGTTCTACCAGCATTTCGCGCTCTTCTGGTTTTTGCGGGTCGCCCAATGCCAGGTTAAAGTAAGGCTTCCAGGTGCTGGGAATGCGCTCCAAAAAGGTGAGCAGGTCGTAGGGTCCGAACATATCGCAGGCGGCTTGCCACAGTTCCGGGTGTCTGCCTGCCTGAGTCAGGGTCATATATCCGCCATAAGAGCGCCCCACCACCCCGGCGCGGGAGGTATCCAGGCGCGAATCCAGGGGCAGAATTTCCGTCATAGCATGAACATGGTCCAGCCGGTCTTTGCCACCCCAGTCTTTATCCACCTGCTTGGTGTAAGATAGCCCGTAACCGGTGGAGCCGCGTGCGTTGGGTACAAACACCGCAAAGCCGCGCAAAGTAAGAAACTGAATGAGCGGCATGGAAAACCAGGCAAAATCTGGTCTTTCCTGGCTTTGGGGACCGCCATGAATGTAATACACCAGCGGGCGAGCGCCCTCGTACCCCAGGGCGGGGGCGGGTAAATACAGCCGGGCGGAGATTCTCAGCCCATCAAAAGAGACGAAAGAAGCATCTTCCCCCTCCGAAAGGAACTGATTCGGAATTCCCAACACTTTTTCGGCAGTATGCTGCACCACCAGGTTGCGCTTTTTGCCCTCCAATGTGTAAATTTGGGTTGGCGAAGTAGCAGTGGAAAAAGAAAGGGTGAAAATATCGGCTTCCTGGTTGTAATCCCAATGCTCCAGCACCCCATTCTGCAACGGCGCATCACCCACCAGAACACGCTTCAACTTCATGCTGCGCTTTTCCTCATTGAACTCGGCTTCATACGCCCAGGAAGAACCATCTATGTTGTAAGAAATCACAAAGCGATTACCATGTAGATGTTGCAACCCGGTCATTTCTCCTGCGCCCTGGTGTTGCACTCCCTTTATCTTAACCGGATACATCTGACCGGGTTCGCCGAGGGGGAGATACCCCAACGAAAAAGCATCGTCAAACACCGAACAAGTGACCAGCACGCCGGAGCCTGTTTCCGTCAAAACGGCGTCCCCCAACCCGTTTAGCGGAACAACCTCGCCGGGCAGGCGGTCTGTAAGAGGCTTGCCGTACAGCAGGCGTTTTTCGCCCCCATCCAACAGATAGAGAACATTATCCCCCACCGTATATCCTTCGGCAATCAGCACCTGTTTGTGGTCTGGGCTGTGTCCCACCGGTTGAGCGCCATAGGGAGATTCGTCTAACAGGGTTAGCCCATTGTTTTCCAAATCGGCAAGGTAAGCTTCATTCAGGCTGGCATCCCGCCGTTCTGCCAGCAGGTAAGCCCGGTTGGCATTCGGGTCGCAAGCCCCCAGGTGAACACGATGCTGGGCGAGGCGGTTTTCAAACGCCGGTTGGGGAAACCCACCCTCCAGTGGGATGAACATGGGCTGGTAGTTCTCATCCCCATCCTGGTCAATCATCACCAAAATTTGGTTTAACCGGGGAAAGACAAAAAAGGCTTTACCGCCCATCAGGTCTGGGTTTTGCAACGCAATATGGGGCGGCAGGAGAGGCTCTGGCACGCTGCCCCCATATTCCATTACGTACAAGCTCAAATGTCCCGAAAGGTTGCTAAGGAAATACACCCGACCCTCCGAGAATTGCGGCGATAAAAACAAACGAGCAGAAAGCAAAGATTCGATTTTAGGTTGCATGGAAGATTAACCCTTTCTATCAGTCTTAAAAACCTTGCCCTGAGTTTACCCGAAAATTGTCTGAGTCCTTGCCTTTTACCTTGTGGCGTGTTAGAATTTCGCCCGCTCAAAAAACACTGGGGGCTCGTCTAATGGCAGGACGATTGACTCTGGATCAATTAGTAGTGGTTCGAATCCATTGCCCCCAGCCTGCCTCTCCCGCCGTCAGGGGTACTAAACC
>DYNS01000053.1 GCA_020720965.1 Anaerolinea sp.
GGGGTGGGGCTGGGGTTTACTTCCGGCGGGGGGGCTGGCTGGCAGGCGCTTATCAACAAGGCAGTGCCAGCCAGCAGGCTGGGAATAATACGGGCAAACATCTCTTTTCTCCAGGTAAGGGGCTAAGAACGGCTGAAGAACTTTCGCTTCAGGGTTTTGAGAAAACTTTGAAGACCGGGGTAGGCTTGCACTTTGGTTTTTAGCCACGCCTCTGCATTTTCCAGCGCCAGGCGTTCTTTTCCGCGCACAATGCGAACCCAGTACATTTGGGTAGAGTTGGTGGAAAGGCTGCTTTTGTATTGCGAATCGCCTGCGAGGAAGTCGTACACTTGCAGGGTCTCTTTTTGGGCGTTGTGCAAAATGGCAAAATAATGCGAAACCAGCCCAGGGCGGTACACATTCTCTTCCTGGTAGGCAAACCCGCTTTGGTAAAAAAGCGCCCTGCCCTGATACAGAAAATTGTACAAGCAGCCAATTTCACCCTGCGGGGTGTATACCCGCAAAAGTTGAATTTCCCCGGCATCAAAGCGGCGGGCGATTAAATCCTGGTGAAACTGATGCAGATATTTGTTGGAAAAAGCGCCGGGTTTGCCCCGTCTCTGCCACTCTGCCTGATGCAGGCGCACGAGATTCTGGAAGATTTCTTGCGCTTCCGCTTTGTTTTGGGCTTCCTGCACCTTAATTTCGCCAAAACGCTGCTCATATTCCTTCACCGAGCGCCGAATCTGGCTGCGGCGGTTGGCGCTAAGGAGTTTGAGAAAGTCCATCCCGGCAGAGCGGATTTTTTCCAGTTCCACAAAGTAGGTGGGGGTTTTCTCTTCCAGGCGCAGTTGCCAGCCGGGGGGCAGAGGGCGGGTGAGCAGGTTGGAGGCTTCCACAAAGGATTCTGCCAGCCCCGGCAAAATCCACTCGTCCCAGGGTTGGGCATCCACCCATTGCAGCAGGTCGGCGCGGAGGAGGCTGGGCGAGTCTGCCAAAATTCCGTTGTATTCGATGTAAAGACTGTCGTAATACGGAATTCCTGTGCTGTGCAGAGCCAGCGAGCGGGTGGGCAAAATGCCAAACTTGCGTGTTTTTCGGCGGCTGAGCAGGCAGGCGGTTTGCAAGTCTTCGCCCGTATAGCCGAGGAGTAGTTCGGTTTTGATTTTGGAGGGTAGGCTTTGCAGCCAGGTTTCCAGCCAACCCCAAGAGGTGAAGAAACTATGCGGGTAGGCGTTTTGGGCTTTCTGCCAAAGCGTTTCGGTGAGGGGCAGGTTCTGGCTGGCGGGAATGCTCTCGAAGCGGATGGGGAGGGGGGCGTTAGTCATGGGGTTGTTGTTTGGTTCGTCTCCACACGTAAAAGGCGGCGAGCGAAAAGAGCAGGGCGTAATGGCTTTCTTTAATCTCTTGCACCGCCTGAGGAAAGGGGACGCGGCTGTAAATGTAAACCGGGGCGTACATCAGTTTTACGGCTTTTGCCCAAAAATAATTAAAGAGAAACAGAATCCCTACCCCCAGGTGAGTCACCGGCAAAAGGCGGCGCAGCCAGGGCTGGGTTTGGGGGGCAAGGGCGGCGAGGGGGAGTACCACTGTAAAACCCAGCCAGAGAACGTCAAAGAGATTTTCAAAGGGAATTTGCCCCAAACCGGGGACTTCAATATTGTGAACGGTAATCTCTTTTTGCTTGTTTACTTCTTTCAGGGCTTCGGGAGTTTCCAAGCCGAAAATTCTCTGTCCCCAGCTGATTTCTTCACCGCCGGCGAAGAAAAACAAGGCGGCGAGGCACAGCAGGGCAAGGCGTTTGAGCCATAGGGCGTTTTTTTTACGCAATTCCCAAAACGCCAACCCAAAAAAGAGACTGGCAGCAAAGAAGCTTAACGCGCCTACCCACTCAAAAAACTTGTCTTCATTAATGGCGTAATACAGCAAAGTTTCGTTGGGGTTTGCCAACACGGTGTAACCCAATAGAATGTAAGTAACAAAGCCAATGTACAAAACCGGTTGAGAGAAAACTTTTTGAATGGTCATGGCTGTGATGGATTTGTTGGGGTGGGATGTTTATGCTGCCAGGCTTTTTGATAGGCTGCGCGGGTCGCCTGCGCCTGCGCCTGAATGCCAAAATGGGCGTTAACGTGCGCCTTTGCTTTTGCGCCTAAAGCCCGGCGCAAATCGGCGTTTTGCAGCAATTCCAGCAGCCTTTTTGCCAGGGCGGGCGGGTTTCCGGGGGGGACGAGCAAAGCCTGCTCTCCGTCTTTTACCAACTCAGGGATGCCTCCGCTGCTCGTAGCGAGGATGGGCAAGCCCATCGCCCCGGCTTCCAGCAGGGCAATCGGTGTTCCCTCCTGTCGGGAGGGCATAACGAACACATCGCTGCCTCGCAAAATGGATAAGACACTGTCCCTATCCTGGTATCCTGCCAGCCGTATCCGCCCGGCAAGACCATTTTGGGCAATTTGGGCTTCCAACGCCGGGCGCAGGTCTCCCTCGCCCACAATCAACACCTGGGCAGAGGCGTCCTGCCCGGTCACGAGGCGCATCGCCTCAATCAGGTCTTCGTAGCCCTTTGCCCAGACCAGCCTTCCAACCGAAGTGCAAATCACTGCCTCCTCTGCAAAGCCGAATCTGTGCCGGAGCGCTTTGCCGCTACCTTCAATCTCATCCGCCGAAACTTGCACGGCGTTGTATATCAAATCCACAAAAGGCGCACGCGGAGCAGCCTTCCGCGCCGCCTCGTACACCGCCTGCGAGACGGTGATGTACCCATCCAGGCTCAGGTTGGTCAATAGTTCCAGCAAGGTGTAAAGCCGACCCTTCCAGTTGCCGCCATGCTCAAAAAAATACCAGCTATTCAGGGTGGAAACCAGGGCAGAGCCGCTTAAAAACGCCGCCATACTGCCCCAAAACTTGGACTGAATATTCTGCGTATCCAAAACCCTGAACTTGCCGCTTCGTATCACATGCAGCAGATTGGGCAAAATACGCCAATCTGTCTTACCCTTGCCAACCGCATACACTTCCAACCCCATTTGGGTCGCGTTGACAAAAACGGGACTATCCTTCACCGCCGCCAACGCGGCTTCTCGCCCCAGCGCCGCCACAATTCCCAGCGCCCGCGTGCTAGACCCGCCAAACTCATGCGAAAGGTCTATAACCAAAGTACGCGGCGCAGATTTTATATCAGTCATTTTGGATAATGTTTGTCCTTTCTGTGAGGTCAAAACAGTATACAACAGAAAATTCAAAAGAAATGATTCATCACCCAATCAGGCTATTTGGTTATATAATCGTGAAAACATATCAGACACAAGGAGGTACTTATGCTTGTCGGTGAAAGAATGTCGCACCCCGTAATTACAGTCGCCCCGGATTTACCCGTTCCCGATGCCCTTTCTCTTATGAAGAAAGAGCACATTCGCCGCGCACCGGTCGTAAAAGATGGCAAACTTATCGGTATCGTCTCCGATTTCGACCTCATCAACGCTTCACCGTCCCCGGTAACGACCCTGAGCATTTGGGAAATGAACTACCTCCTCAGCAAAGTTACCATCTCGGAGGTGATGACCAAAAACGTCCTCACCGTCACCGAAGAAACCCCCATCGAACACGCCGCCCGCATCATGGCAGATAACCACGTAGGCGGTTTGCCCGTCCTCCGCAATGGCTATGTAGTCGGCATCATCACCGAAACCGACCTCTTCAAAATCTTTCTGGAGCTGCTCGGCGCCCGCGAAGCCGGAGTCCGCGCCACCGTTCTCGTCTCGGACACCCCCGGCGAACTTGCCAAATTAACCGAGGTCATTGCGGCAGGCAAAGGCAACTTCATCGCTTTTGGTCAATTCACCGGCGAAAATCCCTCCAACAAAATGCTCACCTTCAAAATCAAAGGCATGACTCAAGACGAGGTAAAAGCCGCTATTTCCCCGGTTGTCAAAGAAATTTTAGACCTGCGCTCCTGCTAAACAAAAGAAAACGGCTTCGCAAGAAGCCGTTTTTTGATTCTCATTTTTTTCTGGATGTCTTGGGCGGAGCGCCTGCCCTGCTCGAAGGAGCGCTCTTGGGCCTGTCAGGTTTTTCCATTTTATAGGCAAAAGAGCTTGCCGCCTTGTTCCTGTTCCAGGTTCTGGGGCGTGCCGCTGGCGGACGGGGGGCATCGTTCTTCAGTTCTGCAATCTCTGGGGCGGTCAGGTAACGCCACTCGCCAATTTTTAATTCTCCCAGGCGCAAAGAGCCAATCCGCACCCGCAAAATACGCACAACCAGAATACCCAACTGCGCTCCAATCTCTC
Organism: Anaerolinea sp.; assembly: GCA_020720965.1. GTDB lineage: Bacteria > Chloroflexota > Anaerolineae > Anaerolineales > Villigracilaceae > UBA5195. The sequence continues at coordinate 4,266 of DYNS01000053.1, forward strand.
TAATTTGGCGTTTTCTGCCTTCGCGCATCACAACCCGCACCCAGGCGCCCTTGCCAGAACGGGAGACAATCCGCACATCGGCGGGTTGGGTTTTGTAGCCATCTTCCAGCACGACTCCGCGCCGCCAGGTTGCAATCTGCTCATTATCCGGGTGACGCGCCAACAGAACCCGATATTCCTTTTCGTGACCATGCGAAGGGTGAGTGAGTTTTTGCGCCAAGTCGCCGTCATTGGTCATCAAAACCAGACCTTCGCTTTCAAAGTCCAGCCGCCCCACCGGGTAAAGACGCTCCTCCACCGGAACCAGGTCGCGCACGGTCTGACGGCTATCGCCGTGCTCGTTCTCTACCGTAGAGAGAACATAGCGCGGCTTGTGCAATGCCACATACACCCGTTGTTCAGGCGGGCGTATGAGCCTGCCATCTACCGTAATTCTATCGGTCGCCGGGTCGGCTTTTTGCCCCAGGGTTGCTCTCGTGCCGTTTACGCTCACCCGTCCGGCTTCAATATACTCTTCGCAATCTCGCCGTGAGCCTAAGCCGGATTGTGCCAGGATTTTCTGCAATCGTTCTTCCATAAAAAATATCGCGCCTTGCGCCTTTCTCCAAAATTCCGCGTTTCTCAACGCAGCGGGGCGGATTGTAACATGCCTGAGGAGGCTGGGCAAATGGGGGCGGAATCACAAAAGGGCTGCGTTCTTATGCAGCCCTTTTGGGTTGGGTTCGGCGGGTTACATGCCTGCCAGGTAGGCAATACCCAGGGTGCCGGGTCCGGTGTGCGTTCCAATCACCGGGCTCACGCCGCTGAAAATGGTCTCGGTGGCGTTGACTACTTTGGCGGTTTTTTCCAACAGGGCTTTGGCATCTTCTTCCGCGTTGGCGTTGAGGGTGGCAATATGCACAGGGTTACTTCCTTGAGTCTTTTCTGCCACAATTTCAATCACCCTGTCCAGGGCTTTGACCTTGGTGCGGACGCGCTCCACTGCCTCCACCTTGCCGTTTTGGACGGTGAGGATGGGTTTCATGTTGAGCAGGGTTCCCAAAAATTTGGAAGCCGAGTTGATGCGCCCGCCGCGATGCAGGTATTCCAGGGTATCGACCATAAAATATACGCCGGTGTTGGCGCGGGCTTTTTCGGCGATGGCAAAACAATCGGCGATGCTTGCGCCCTGGGCGGCGGCGCGGGCGGCGGCGAGAGCCTGAAAGCCCATTGCCATGGCGGTTGTCTCGCTGTCAAAAATATGCACTTTGTCTTTGCCGCTTGTCAGTTCGTCTCTGCCTTGCATGGCAGATTGAACCGTTCCAGAAAGTTTGGATGAAATAAAAATGCCGAAAACTTCATATTCTTCTGCCAGCAGGCGCTGGAAGGTGTTACGCATGTTGAGGATGGATGCTTGCGAAGTGGTGGGCATGACCTTGGCGGTTTTTAACTTTTGGTAAAACTCGCTCGGTTGAATGGTGACTCCGTCTTCGTAGGTTTCGGTGCCCCAGATGACTGCCAGGGGTACGGTGCTGATGTTGTACTGCTTAAGAAGTTCTGCGGGGATGTATGCGGTGCTATCGGTTACGATTGCTACTTTTGCCATTGGTCTGCCTCCTGTGGATTGGTTATGTTTTTACAACCCGGCGGTTGTGGTTTGGTTACTGTTTTTTGGGCGGCAAGGGGAGGAAGGCGCTTGTGCGGCGGGTGTATTCCTCGTAGCCAGGGCGAATGCTCATTGTCTTTTCTAACATGCTTACGCCAGAGACGCGCAAGAGCAGATAAGTCATTAGCAGGGGGGAGAAGAGGGTCCAGCCTGCTCCGGCGGGCAGAGCCAACAGGTAAAACGCCCACCATTGGGCGGCATCCCCAAAATAGTTGGGATGTCTGCTGTACTTCCACAAGCCGGTTGTGAGCAATTTGCCCTTGTTTTGCGGATTCTTTTTGAAGTTTGCCAGCTGCCAGTCTCCCACTGCCTCAAAGAAGAAGCCAAACGCCCACAGCGGTAGGGCTACCCAGTCCAGGGGGTGCGGGGAGCCGCCTGCGGGGTTGGTTGGGGCTGCCATAACGGGGAAGGCAATCAGCCACATGAGAAGCCCTTGCAGCAGGAAAACGTGAAAGAGGGAGCGAATCCACCAGATTTTGCCATATTCTTCGCGCCATGCCGCGTAGCGGAAGTCTTCTGGTTGGGTGCGGTTGCGTAAAAAAATGTGCCCGGCGAGGCGCAAGCCCCACAAGGTGACAAGCCCGTTTATCAGCAGGCTGCGGTAGGATGGGGTGCCGATTTGCGCGTAGGTGAGCCATGCCAGAGCAACGAAGCCCATGCCCCAGACAATATCTACAATGCTGGCGTTTTTGAGGGCGAGGCTGAGGAGCCATAGCAGGATGAGCGCTACGAGCAGGATAAGAGCGTTATTAAGGAAGATGGGGAGAAGGTTCATGCCCTGTATTGTAAACCGCCTTCTCTGCCCTCAGGTGTTTTTGCGAGATTAAAGAATCCTTAAAGTTTTGTTTGTGCCAAAAAGACGGGCGGGTAGAATGAAGGTATGCAGATATTCAAATTTTTCAAGTTAGAGCAAACGCGCCGCGAAGCATTAAAGAGCGGTTTCGTTGCTCCGGATTCCAGCCGTTGCGTGCAGTGCGGCATTTGTTCGTATCATTGCCCCATCGGCATTGACGTGCGCCGCCATGCCTGGCGCGGCGAGGCGGTCATTCATCAGCAGTGCATTACCTGTGGGGAATGCGTGGCGCGTTGTCCGCGTGGGGTGCTGCGTTTTGAGCGTAGCAACCTTTTTGAGCGGGGGTAGGCATGATAAGCCGTTATCTCATCCTCGGCTCCGGGGTGGCTGCCATTGCCGCCGCCGAGGCAATTCGGCAGAGAGACGCCCATGGCAGCCTCACCCTGGTCAGTGACGACCCGCATCGTTACTACTCGCGCCCAGGGCTGGCATACTACCTCAGCGGGGAGGTGGATGAAGCCCAGTTGTTCCCCTACACAGCCAGGGATTATCAGGCTTTGGGGGCGGGTTTTGTTTCGGCGAGGGTTGTGCAAATTTTGCCAGAGAAGCGCCAGGTGCTTCTGGCAAATGGGGAGGCGCTTGGTTACGAGAGGCTTTTGCTGGCAACCGGGGCGCAGGCGATTGTCCCTGCCATCGCGGGGATTCATTCTCCCGGCGCTTTCAAATTGGATACCTTGGAAGATGCCCGCGCCCTTCTTGCCTTTGCCAAACACGCTCATAGTGCAGTTGTCACGGGCGGCGGCATTACCGCGCTGGAACTTGCCGAAGGGCTTGCCGCAAGAAAAAAGAAAGTCCATTACCTTTTGCGGGGCAGCCGTTACTGGTCTTCGGTGCTGGATGAGACGGAATCTAAAATTGTGGAGGAGCGTTTGCGCCGCGAAGGGATTGTGCTGCACTTCGGCAGCGAAGCGCGGGAGATTCTTACCAAGAACAACCGTGTTTCAGCGGTCAAACTCGCCGATTCCAGCCAAATTCGTTGTGAGGTGTTTGCCTATGCGGTGGGCATTGCCCCCCGTGCCGACCTTGCCCGGCAAGCGGGCTTGGCTTGCGAAAAGGGTGTTTTGGTCAATGAAGCCATGCAAACCAGCGATTCTTCCGTTTACGCGGCGGGCGACCTTGCTCAGGTGTACGATCCCCTCGCGGGCAGGCATGTGCTGGATAGCCTTTGGACAACCGCAAGGGAACAGGGCAGAGCCGCCGGTTTGGCAATGAGCGGAGGCAGCGATATTTACAACCGCTCCATCCCCGTCAACGTCACCCGCCTGGCAGGTCTGACCGTGACCATCATCGGCGCGGTGGGAACGGGGCGCAGTGATGACCAAACCCTCAGCATTGTGCGCGGTGATAGCGAAACCTGGCGGGAAGTGCCGGGAGTTGTCGTTTCGCAGGGCGGTTTTGATGTAAACCGAATGCGTCTCATGCTGGCGGGGAATCACCTCGTTGGCGCGGTTTTGGTCGGCGACCAGAAACTCTCTGCCCCGTTGCAAGCCATCATCCGGCAACGCGCCGACATCTCCTCCATCCGTGCCAGCCTGCTTGCCCCTCAGGCGCGTCTTTCCGACATCCTGGCAGATTTCTGGCATAAACAGTCCCAGTCTCTTTCGAGGAGTGAGAGCCTATGACCCATTCTTCTGGTAAAGAACTTTGGCTGGCGGCGTTTGCCTGCTTTTTTGCCGCCGCTGCTTACGCTGGCATTGTCTTTCTTACCCGGCAAACGCCTGCTGCCAGCGGGTTTTATGGTCACGCTCTGGGGATTTTGGGCTTTGTGTTGATGCTTATCACCGAAACCCTCTACAGCCTCCGCAAACGCATCCGCACCGCCCAATGGGGGCGCATGGCAGATTGGCTTCAATTTCACATCTTCACCGGCATTGTCGGTCCCTTTCTGGTTCTCTTGCATTCCTCCTGGAAGTTCAACGGGTTGGCAGGCGCAACCACCCTGCTGACAGCAATCATCGTGCTGAGTGGTTTCGTGGGGCGTTACATCTACACCCTGGTTCCGCGCACCGCGGACGGTTTGGAAGAACAAAGTTTCACCGGGCAGATGCAGGTTGCCGCGCTGGCAAACGCCCGCCGGCTCTTGGCGCTTTGGCACACCATTCATATTCCCATTGGCGCGGCTCTCTTCACTGCTGCCGCTGCGCACATTTGGGGGGCGCTTTATTACGCCACCCTACTCAGGTGAATTCCATGAATCAAAACCGCCTCGGCTGTCTCTCCCCGCTTGCTTTGTTGGGCGCTGGCTTCACCCTGCTGCTTATCCTCTTTTTTGCCTGGTCGGGCGGCAACGCCCTTTTTAGTCCGGGAGGGTTAAACGCCCAACCAGGGCAAAGCCTGGGCGGGGTCACCTCCCACGCATCCCTGGCGGAAAACTGCGCCGCCTGCCATCCCGCCTATTGGCAGGCAGAGACGATGTCGGAGCGCTGCCTTGTTTGTCACACCAACATTCAGGCGGATTGGACGAACCCTCAGAGCCTGCACGGAGTCATTCTCTCCCGCACCCCCGCCCCGGAATGTCGTGCCTGTCACCCGGAACATCGCGGCGCGGAAGCCCCTCTCACCCTCCTTACTGAGATAGACTTTCCTCACGAGGTTGTTGGCTTTTCCCTTGCCCGCCACACTCGCCAGGCAAATTCATCCCTCTTTGCCTGCGCCGATTGCCACCCCTCTGGCATTGCTTCTTTTTCCATCTCCACCTGCGCCGAATGTCATACCGGGCTGGATGCTGTTTTCATGCAAAGTCATCAATCCCAATTTGGCGAGGCTTGCCTGGCTTGCCATGATGGCGCTGACCGTTACGGCGACTTCTCTCACAGCCAAACAGATTTCCCCCTCACCGGTAAACATACCCCGCTGGAATGTTCTTCCTGCCATGCCGGGGCGCGTACCCCTCAGCAGCTGCAAGAAACCTCCCTCGCCTGCGAATCCTGTCACGCTTCTGCCGACCCCCACGAGGGGCGCTATGGCAATGCTTGCGGCGTTTGCCATAGCCCGGAAGGCTGGCAAACGACAATTTTTGACCACAGCCTTGCCTCTTTCCCGTTGGAAGGAAGCCACACGCAGGTTGCCTGCCAGGACTGCCACCAAAACGGAGTCTATCTCGGCACGCCAACAGATTGTTATTCCTGCCACCGCGAACAGGACGAGCATAACGGGCAATATGGCGCTCAGTGCCAGGACTGTCACAACACCACCTCCTGGGAAGACGCTACCTTTGACCACAACCTATCCAACTTCCCCCTTACCGGGGCGCACACCTCCGTCCTCTGCGCCGACTGCCACCAAAACGGAGTCTTTGCCGGAACCGCAGCGGAATGCTACGCCTGCCACGCCGAGCCAGCCTTTAATGCCGGGCTATTTGGCAGCGCCTGCGCCGATTGTCACACCACCACTGCCTGGTCCCCGGCGCAATATAACGGGGCGCACACCTTCCCCTTGGGGCATGGCGGCGGAACGACTTGCGCCACCTGTCACCCCTCCGGCTTTGTCTCCTACACTTGTTATGGCTGCCACGAACACGACCCCGCCAGCGTGCGCTCGGAGCATTTGGAAGAAGGCATCAGCAATTTTGAGAACTGTGTCTCTTGTCACCCCACCGGGCAGGAGGATGAAGCCGAAGGCGGGGGTGATGATGATGATTAACCCTTAAAAACAAAAACCCCCGCCCGGCAAAGTTGCCCGGCGGGGGTTATGCTTTACTTGCCAAGTCTCTTGCGGAATGCGGCGCTGAGAGCAGGCAGGATGCTGAACAAATCTCCCACCACCCCGTAGCGCGACACCCCAAAAATGGGCGCTTCTGCGTCTTTATTAATCGCAACCACCACTTTGGCGTTTCTCATCCCCACCACATGCTGAATGGCTCCCGAAACGCCCGCCGCGATATACAGGTCGGGGGCAATGACCTTGCCCGTTTGCCCCACCTGATGGGCATACGGGATATGCCCTTCATCCACCACAGCGCGGGAGGCGCCGACCGCCCCGCCCAAAAGCGAAGCCAATTCACCGATTAATCGGAATCCCTCTGCCGGGTTGTTAGAAACGCCCCTGCCGCCTGCCACCACCACCCCGGCATCTGCCAGGTTGACATTGGTTTCGGCGGGCGTGAAGCCGACCACCTCCGTCAGCGCGGAACCGCTGGCGGGGGCTTTCTTCACTTCTCCGCTGCGACCCGCTTCCCTTGCGGGTTTGGGGAAGGCGCGGGCGCGTAAGGTGACAAACTGCGGCGTGGCGGCGCAGACGGTTTTTTCCATCAGTTTGCCTTCGTAAATGGGGCGCGTAGCCACAAAGGTTTCGCCGTTTTGTTCCAGGTTGGTCACGTCTGTCAGCACGCCGCTGTTCAGGTCTATGGCGCTCATCGCGGCGATTTCGCGGGTGCGGGTTGTGCTGGGGAGCAGGATTAATGCCGGTGTCCCGTCTTTTGCCAGGGCGCTGAGGGTGGAGGCAAAGGTTTCGGCGCGGTAGTCTGCCAGAGCGGGGTCTTCCACCAGAATAACTTCATCGGCGCCGTATTCCAGGGCGGTTTGGGCGAGGGAGGCATTGCCAAAAACGAGGGCGGTTGCTTTGCCGTAGGTTTTTGCCAGCCCCAGGGCTTCCCACGAAGCCGGGACAATTTCTCCGCCAAAATGGTCAATATAAACCCATGTGTTCATAGCACTTTCTCCGCTAAAATTTTCTCTGCCAGGGTTTCGGCAATGGCTTCAGGGGTGTCGCCTTCTATCATTTCGCAGGCGATGTTGCGGGCGGGCGGGGCGAGCAGCTCGGCGCGGGCGACGAC
>DYNS01000054.1 GCA_020720965.1 Anaerolinea sp.
TTGGCGGTAAGAAACCGGGTTGCGAAGCAGGTACACCAAAAAGACCAGCGCCACAACCGAGAGGGCAGCCGTAATGAGCAGGGCGTAACTTAGCCAAAGCCGGGCGCGGATGGAGGTGAATGTCAAGTTACACCGTCAGTTTGTAACCCACGCCGGTTACGGTTTCTATTTTTGTCTGGCTTGGGGCAATTTTTTTGCGTATTTGGGCAATATGCACATCTACGGTGCGGGTTTGCCCGTAAAAGTCGAAGCCCCAGGCTTTTTCCAGCAGCTGCTCACGGGTGAAGACTCGCCCCGGCTGGCTTGCCAGGGTGAGGAGCAGTTCAAATTCCTGGGTACGCAGTTCCAGCGGGGAGCCGTTAACGGTCACTTCGTGCCGGTCGGGGTCAATTTTCAGGTCGGCAAACCGCAGGGGCGCAGAATCGGGTCTTCTTTCTGCCCGGCGCAAAATGGCTTTCACCCTCGCGGTCAGTTCTCGCGGGTTAAAGGGCTTGGTCAGGTAGTCGTCTGCGCCCAATTCCAAGCCAATGATTTTGTCAATGTCGTCATCCCGCGCCGTGAGCATGATGATGGGAACCGGATTGCCCGCCCCACGCAGGCGGCGACAAACCTCGAAGCCGTCCACGCCGGGGAGCATGACATCCAGCACCACCAGGCTGGGGCTGTGTTTTGCCACCGCTTCCAGGGCATTTAAGCCATCGGATACCGATAGCACCCGAAAGTTCTCCCGTTCCAGGTATAGGGTTGCCAGCGAAAGGATGGATGGCTCGTCATCTACGAGCAGGATGGTTTCCATTTATCGGAGGGCAGTTGCTTCAATTTCCACCAGCCCGCCTTTGGGTAGCCCGGCAACGGCAATGGTGGAGCGGGCGGGCGGGTTGGCGTTAAAAAACTCGCCGTAAATGGCGTTCATGGCGGGGAAATCTGCCATGTCTTTGAGGAAGACGGTGGTTTTGACCACGTTTGCCAGGCTGGAGCCTGCGGCTTCCAGCACGTTTTGCAGGTTTAGCAGCGCCTGCCGGGTTTGGCTTTGCACATCGGGCGCAATCAATTCTCCGGTTTGGGGGTTTAGCCCCAGTTGCCCAGAGCAAAAGACGAGGGTATCGGTCTGAATGGCAACCGAGTAGGGACCAAGGGCTTGGGGGGCTTTTTCCGAGATGATGACAGTACGGTTCATGGTGAAAATTCTCCTTTGGGTGGGTTGTCTTCCATTTTACATCATCGTTTTTCGTGTTGGAAATTCGTTGGAATATACTAGAAAATTATCATAAATATTTGACATTTTATACCCGCTTTGCTATAATCCCGCCATCTAAAACTGAAATTTGGCACAATGCCTTATCTGTCATCTCAGGAGTTTCCATGTCCATTCTCGAAATCAAAAATCTGCATGTCGGCATTGACGGCAAAGAAATTGTCAAAGGGCTTAATCTCACCATCAACTCCGGCGAAGTTCACGCCATTATGGGACCCAACGGCACAGGCAAATCCACCCTTTCCTATGCGTTGATGGGACACCCCAGTTACGAAGTAACCGAGGGCGAGGTGTGGTTTAAGGGGCAAAACATCTTAGACCTGGAGCCGGACGAGCGCTCCCGCCTGGGCATGTTCCTTGCCTTTCAGTACCCGGTCGCCATCCCCGGCGTGACGGTTGCCAACTTTCTGCGCTCCGCCATCAACGCCCGCCGCCGCGCCGAAAACCCGGAAGACAAGGGCGTATCGATTCCCGAATTTCGCAAAATGCTCAAAGAAAAAATGTCCATGCTGAAGATGGACCCCGCCTTTGCCGGGCGTTACCTGAACGATGGCTTCTCTGGCGGTGAGAAAAAACGCGCCGAAATTTTGCAAATGGCGGTTTTGCAGCCCAGCATCGCCATTTTGGACGAAACTGACTCCGGGCTGGATATTGACGCGCTGCGGATTGTCTCGGAAGGTGTCAATACCCTGATGAATGAAGAGATGGGCGTTTTGGTCATCACCCACTACCAGCGTTTGCTTAACTACATCAAACCCCATTTTGTGCATGTGATGATGGGTGGACGGATTGTGGAAAGCGGCGGTCCAGACCTGGCTTTGCAATTGGAAGAGCATGGCTACGACTGGGTACGCGAAAAGTATGAGGCTGCGGAATAGGGAGTTTACAATGAGCGAAGACGAAAAAATTTTAGAAGATATTGGTCAATACAAATACGGTTTTCACGACCGGGACGACAACTACGTTTTCAAATCCCGCAAGGGGTTAGACCGCGAAATTGTGGAACAAATCTCCCGCATGAAAGGCGAACCGCAATGGATGCTGGATTTTCGCCTGAAGGCGCTTGCCCACTTCCTCAGCCGCCCCATGCCCAACTGGGGACCGGAACTGCAAGAACTGGACCTGGAGAACATCTACTACTACGTCAAACCGACTGAGAAAAGCGAAAAAAGCTGGGACGATGTGCCGGACGACATCAAACGCACTTTTGACAAACTCGGCATCCCCGAAGCCGAGCGTAAATTCTTGGCGGGCGTGGGCGCACAATACGAATCGGAGATGGTGTACCACTCCATTTTGGAACACCTCGAAAAACAGGGCGTAATCTTCCTCTCCATCGAAGATGGGCTAAAACAATACCCGGAAATGTTCCGCGAATACTTTGGCACAGTTATCCCCATCGAAGATAACAAATTCGCCGCTCTCAACAGCGCGGTTTGGTCGGGCGGCTCTTTTGTGTATGTTCCCAAAGGCGTAAAGGTAGATTTACCCCTGCAAGCCTACTTCCGCCTCAACACCGCCAACGTGGGGCAGTTCGAGCGCACCCTCATCATTGTGGACGAAGGCGCACAGGTACACTACGTGGAGGGCTGCACGGCGCCACAGTACACCAGCAATTCCTTCCACTCTGGCGTGATTGAGATTGTGGTCAAGAAAGGCGCGCGCTCGCGTTACTCCACCATCCAAAACTGGTCAACCAACGTTTTCAATCTCGTCACCCAGCGGGCAATGGTTTTTGCGGACGCGACCCACGAATGGGTTGACTCGAATCTTGGCTCCAAACTCACCATGAAGTACCCTTCCTGCTATCTGATGGAACCCGGCGCTCACGGCGAAATGCTCTCCATGGCATTTGCCGGACCCGGACAAATTCAGGACGCTGGCTCTAAAATGGTGCATTTCGCCCCCGGAACCACCAGCAAAATCACCTCCAAATCCATCAGCAAAAGCGGCGGACGCGCCTCCTATCGCGGCTTAGTCAAGGTCTACAAAGGCTCGAAGGGAGTTAAGTCCAACGTGGTCTGCGATGCCCTCCTGCTGGACCCCCAATCCCGCTCCGACACCTACCCCTCCATCGAAATTGACGAAGATGACGTTACCATCGGACACGAGGCATCCGTCTCCAAAGTGGGCGAAGAGCAGCTTTTCTACCTCATGTCGCGCGGACTTTCCGAAGAGGAAGCCACAGGCATGGTGGTGGCGGGCTTCATCGAGCCGCTTGTCAAAGAATTGCCGATGGAATACGCCGTAGAAATGAACCGCCTCATCCAACTCCAAATGGAAGGGAGCATTGGCTGACATGGAAGAAAAACCAAAAGTAGTCGTCACCCGCACCCGCCGCGCCGATTCTGCCGCCAAAGACTTCCCCTACACTCAGGCACAAATCCGCCCCGGCGAAGCGCTGCAAGCCTACCGCGCTCGCGCCTGGGCAGCCTACCAAAAACACTCTCTCCCCGACACATCCCTGGAAGCCTGGCGGCGCACCGACCTGCGCTCCCTCCCTGTTGATGCCTTCCCCCTGCCCCTGCCAGAAGCCTACCATGATTTACCTTCCGTGCAGGAAGACCTGCTCCTACCCCTGGCAGACGGACAACACGGCGGGCAAATTATCCTGCGCCCCGGCGGCGCAAGCGTGGAACTGAGCCAGGAACTTGCCGCCCAGGGAGTCATCTTCACCGACCTGCTTACCGCCGAACGCGAACACCCCGCCCTGCTCGCCAAACTCGCTGGGAAAACCGTCAACCCGGAGGAAGGCAAATTCGCCGCCCTCGCCGCCGCCTTCGCCCAAAACGGAATCCTGCTCTACATTCCCAAAAACGTGCAGGTGCAAGCCCCCCTGCACAGCATCCTGTGGGGACCCGGCGGCTACGCCCACTTCTCCCACCTCCTCATTCTGGTAGAAGAAGGCGCCTCCGTCACCTACGTTCACGAAGCCGCCTCCCCAGATGAACCCGGAATCAACACCCTGCACGCCGGCATTGTTGAAATTCAGGTCATGCAGGGCGCAAACCTGCGCTTTGTAGAACTGCAATCCTGGGGCAAACACGCCTGGAACTTTAGCCACGAGCGTGCCCGTGTGGAAAGAGACGCTCAACTGGATTGGATTTTCGGCGCCATCGGCTCCCGCCTCACCAAGAATTTTTCGGAGTTAGACCTGGCAGGGCAGGGAGCGCAAGGGCGCATGTCTGGCTTTTACTTCACGGACGGCAATCAGCACCTCGATCACGATACCCAGCAAAATCACCTTGCCCCCCACACCAGTAGCGACCTGCTCTTCAAGGGCGCTCTCAAGGGCAAAAGCCGCTCCGTATGGCAGGGCATGATATACGTTGCCCCCGGCGCTCAAAAAACGGATGGCTACCAGGCAAATCGCAACCTCGTCCTGGATGACCGCGCCCGCGCTGACAGTATCCCCGGCTTGGAAATTCTCGCAGACGATGTGCGCTGCACACACGGTGCCACCGTTGGTAAATTGGAAGAAGAACCGCTCTTCTATCTCAAAAGTCGCGGAATACCCCAGGATGAAGCCGAAAAACTGGTCGTAGAAGGTTTCTTCGACCCCATCTTTCAGCGCATCCCCTTTGAAGGCGTGCGGGAACGCTTCCAAAACTACATCGCAGACAAAATGTCGCACTAACCGCGCCGCCTTGGTTTCCTCCGCCCCCTCCGATGCCCTGCTCCGCACCCCGCGTGGGCAGGGTGTCGCTTCTTTTTTTCGCCTTTTTGCCAAATTTGCAATTCACCCCCTTCCTGTTGTAAAATACTATGATTTTCGCCGCGCGGCGAAAAATATCACCCAGAGGGAAGTCGTATGAAACCTGCTCGTCCTGGCGTTCCCGCCAACCGGGAAACACACCGCACCAAAGCAAGCGCCTCCGCGCCGTCCTATATGCGCTCTCCAACTCCGCAATATACCTTCGAGGTCGGGGATACTGTGGAAGCCCTGTGCGACCACGAAAAAGGCTCCGACCGGGTACGCGGTTGGCTGCGCGGCATTGTCGTACAGTTAGACAACAAAATGGTCGCCGTGCAATTCCGTTCCAATGTCTTTCTCACCGATGGATGGATGGTTCCAGACCACATTCTCTGGTACGCCACCACCTCCGACCAGATTCGCCCCGCCGGCACGGGCAAAAAGACGCCTCTGGTCCTCAAAAAAGACATTCCAGACTACTAAACCACCCGCCCCCATGCCCATCAACCCTCAACAAGTCCGCGCTCAATTTCCCACCCTTCAGCGTGAAGTCCGCCCCGGCATCCCGCTGACTTATCTGGATTCGACCGCCACCTCCCAAAAGCCACTTGCCGTTTTGCAGGCAATGGACGACTACTACCGCCACTCCAACGCCAACATCCATCGCGGGGTTCACACCCTGGCAGAAGAAGCCACCGCCCTGTACGAAGATGCCCGCGCCAAAATTGCCCGCTTCATTCATGCCCCCTCTGCCCGCCAGGTCATTTTCACCCGCAACACTACCGAATCCATCAACCTGGTCGCCTACACCTGGGCGCGCGCCAACCTGCAAGCAGGTGATTTGGTCATCCTGACCGAGATGGAGCACCACAGCAACCTCGTCCCCTGGCACATCCTGCAAGCCGAGCGCGGAATCCGGCTGGAATTTATCCCCGTGACCGAAAACGGGACTCTCGACCTGGAAGCCTATCGCGCTCTTTTGCAGCAAAGCCCCAAACTCGTCTCGTTTACTCACATGTCCAATGTCCTCGGCTCCATCACCCCGGCGGCGGAGATGATTGGGTTGGCGCATCAGGCGGGGGCGCGGGTTCTGCTGGATGGGGCGCAGTCCGTTCCCCATTTCCCCACCGATGTTCAGGCGTTGGATGTCGATTTTCTGGCATTTTCCGCCCACAAAATGTGTGGACCCACCGGCATTGGGGTTCTTTACGGAAAAGCCGACCTGCTGGAAGCCATGCCTCCCTTTTTGGGCGGCGGCGACATGATAAAAGAAGTGAAGCTGCGCTCCTTCCGCGCCAATAGCATCCCACACAAGTTTGAAGCCGGAACCCCTGCCATTGCCGAAGCCATTGGCTTTGGCGCGGCTTGCGACTTTCTCACATCCATCGGCATGGACGCTGTTGCCGCCCACGAACACGAAATTACTGCCTATGCCCTGGAAAGGCTGGAAGAAATCCCTGGCCTGGCAGTGTTTGGGCGCGAGAATCCGCACCGGGGCGGGGTGGCAGCCTTCACCTTGCAGGGGATTCACCCGCACGATGTTGCCCAAATTCTCGATTCCGATGGAATCGCCGTCCGCGCCGGGCATCACTGTGCCCAACCCCTGCACGAGAAATTCGGCATCCCCGCCACCACCCGCGCCAGCTTTTACCTCTACTCCACCAAAGAAGAAGTGGACAAACTGGTGGATGGCATTTACAAAGTGAAGACCTATTTTGGGTAAAGAGCGGGGGATATTCGATACCCGACTAACCACTAATTGACTAATTGACTACTATGGATGACCTTTACCGCGAAATTATCATTGAACATTACAAAAACCCCGGCTACAAGGGGCATCTCGAGCCGCACGACTACGCCTTTGAAGATAGCAACCCTCTCTGCGGCGACCATATCGAAATCACCCTGCGGGTGGGCGCAGACGGCAAAGTAGCCGAAGCGGCTTTTGACGGGCATGGCTGCGCCATTTCGCAAGCCTCCGCCGATTTGCTCATCGAATCCATCATCGGTCAGCCATTGGAGGATGTGAAGCAGCTGAACAAGCAACACATTCTGGATTTGCTGGGCATAGACCTGGGTCCGGTGCGCCTAAAATGCGCTTTGCTCTCGCTCAAAGTGCTCAAAGCCGGTTTATACGGCATGGGCGAAGCCCCCGATTCTTTGGTGGAGTGACCATGTTCAACTACGCCACATATCCCCCCGAAAACCTGACCTTCGTGGAAATCGGTCCCGCTGACCTGCCCAACGGAGAGCGAATGTTTTTAGAAATTGACGGGCAGCCGATTGTCGTTTTTAACATTGCCGGGCAATATTACGCCATCGCAGACATGTGCTCCCATGAGGATGCCCCCCTGGGCGATGGCGACCTGGATGCTTTTCACATCACCTGCCTTCGGCATGGCGCAGAGTTTGATGTGCGAAACGGAAAAGCCATGACCATGCCCGCCGTTGTGGACATCCCCGCCTACCCGGTGCAAGTGCGGGAGGGCGTTCTGTGGCTCGGTGTGCCCAAAGACCGATAAACTCTCTGCTTGTAAAAGAAAACCTCCCCGGCAAAGGGGAGGTTTCTTTTTTTTATTTGCCAAACTGACCTACAACCCGCAAAATATCAAATCCCTCCGCCAGCGGAAGTTCCGCCAGCGCCCCATGCCGCACCAGGATGGAGCGGGTTAGTTCCGCGTTGAAGTAGTATCTATCGCGGTAGGTCGTGTACTGCGAGAGCGCCTCCACTTTTTTGGCGGCATCCTCTTCGCTCACCTGCACCAGAAAATGGGGGAAAAAACCGTAAGAGGAGCGCACTACATCAAACCCCAGCACGGTAATGCCCCGAAACGCCCTCAGCGCCTCGTCTGTGATGGCGTTGTGGTCTTGATGAATGTCGGCGCGGGAGTGGGTAAAAATCAAATCCGGCTTAAAATCCCGCCGCAGGGTGAGGAAATACTCCAGCAATTCCTGGCGCTGCTCCGGGAAGATGCGAGTCGTAAAAGGTCCCAGCGAAACGCTCTCGCGTGGCACGCCCAAAACGTCCATACTGGCGTAGTGCTCCTGCACCAGGTGGGTTAACTGCGGATTTTTCTGGTTGTCGGAGAGAGTGACGCAGAGCAGGCTGGTTTGGGGCGCAATTTGGTGCAGCAAAGCCCCGCAGCCCAACTCAATATCGTCTGGGTGTGCGCCAATGAACAGGACTCGTTTACCGTAAAAGTTCATGGTTGCCTGGTTTATTTGGTTGCCAATATGCCGCCAACGACCTTGGTCATCACCAGTTTGCCGTCTCGTGCAAACCAGCGGCTTGCCACCGCCTCAATTTTGCCAATCAGGGCTTCATATTCTTCCTTGCCATTGAACATGCTCGTCCACAATTTGCGGTCTTCTGCCAGAGAGGCGCGCACATATTCGATAAAGGGAGCAACTGCCGGGAAGGTGAGGGGATTCTCAAAGGTGAGCATTTCCGTTTTTGAGAAAATTCCCTCAATGGTGGAGAATATCTCGCCCTTAAACCGGCTGGAGCCTGGCATGGGTGGGATGGGTTGGTTGGTCGCCTCCTGAATGATGTCGTAGAACATTTTTTTGTTTTCTGGCAGCGGACCGGTGACGAAGAGCCTTCCGCCCGGTTTGAGCACCCGGTGCGCTTCGCCAAAGGTGAAGGAAAGGTCGGAGGCGTAGTAAATGGCAAAGGCGCTGGAAAGCAGGTCGAAGCGGTTTTCTGGGAAGTCGAAGGGTTGATTGAAATCTAAAAACTGAAAGGAGACATTGGTATCGCCGCGTTCTTGCAGGCGGGTGCGGGCTTTTTCCAGCAATTCCTGCGAGAAATCGCCCCCGGTAATTTCTGCCTTGCCCTGAGTGTGGTCGCTGTAAAGGAAGCATTGTTTTCCCGCACCGCAGCCCACATCCAAAATGCGGTAGCTGGGTTGGGGGTTCAGCACTTCAATGTTCCAATGGTCAATGTTGCGCGCGCCATAGGTTTCGTGAATATCGATGCGGGTTAGCAAGTCTTTCGAGGTTTCCTGGTAGTTAATTTCCATTTTTAGTCGCTCCTTGGGGAATGAGAACGGGATTATACCAGAAGTCATTTCAAAATTCAGTTGCTGAATTTTGAAATGACCAAAAAAAGCAGCCCGAAGGCGGCTTGAGGGGGCTTTATCGCCCGTACAGGTAATTCAGTTCGCGGATGCGGTGTTTAATATCTTCGGTAAATGCGCCGGAGCTCATGCGCCAGCCCCAAAAACCGCCCACCTTGCCGGGGAAGTTCATCCGCCCTTCGCTGCCCAGGTTTAGCAGGTCTTGCATGGGGGCGAGCGCCATGACGGCAACCGAAGCCCAGCAGGAGCGGGTTAAATCCCAGGCAAAATCTTCTCCGCTGATGTGCAGGTAGCGGCGGGCGTAGTCTTTCTCGTGTTCCGGGGCGGAGTTGTACCAGCCCCAGGCGGTGTCGTTGTCGTGTGTGCCGGTGTATACCACGCTGTTTGGCACGTAGTGTTGCGGCAGGAAGGGGTTTTCTGGTCCGGAAAAGCCGAATTGGTGAATTTTCATCCCTGGCAGGTGCAGGCTGTCGCGCAGTTCTATTACATCCGGGGTGATTTCTCCCAAGTCTTCGGCGATGATGGGCAGGTCGCCCAGCGCCCGATGGATGGCGTGGAAGAGGTCTATGCCGGGACCGGGAACCCAGCGCCCGTTTTCGGCGGTGGGGGCGTTGCCTGGCACTTCCCAATAGCCCGCGAAGCCGCGAAAGTGGTCTATGCGGATGATGTCTACTGTTTGTAGGATTGCCCGAATGCGTTCCACCCACCAACGGTAGCCGGTTTGGCGGTGAATCTCCCAGCGGTAGAGGGGGTTGCCCCATAGCTGCCCGGTGGGGGCAAAGTAATCTGGCGGCACGCCGGCAACAACGGTGGGTTTTCCGGCTTCGTCCAGGTGGAACAGTTCCGGGTGCGCCCAGGCATCGGAGGAGTCCATGGCGACAAAGATGGGGATGTCTCCGATGATTTGGATTCCCTTTTGGTGGGCAAAGTTTCGCAGGGCGTTCCATTGTCGGAAGAAGAGGAATTGGTGAAATTCCTGCCTTCGGATGGCTTTGGCGTGGGTTTGACGGGCTTGTTGCAGGGCTTCGGGTTGGCGGCTGCGGAGGGGTGGCTGCCATTCGTTCCAGGCGATGCCGCCTTGAGCGTCTTTGAGCGCCATGAAGAGGGCGTAGTCTTGCAGCCAGTGGGCGTTGTCCAGCCGGAAGCCGTCAAACTCCTGATGCAAGGGGGTGTGGGGTTGGGCTTCAAAGCGGGCAAAGGCTTTATCCAGCAGGGCGGGTTTCCATTGGAAGATGCTGCCGAAGTCGACCTGTTGGGGGTTCCAGGCGGGCATGTCGGCGAAGTCTTCTTCTTGCAGTAGCCCATCGTTTTTGAGGAAATCGGGGCTGACGAGGTAGGGGTTGCCTGCAAAGGCGGAGAATGCCTGGTAGGGTGAATCGCCGTAGCCAGTGGGTCCGAGCGGGAGAATTTGCCAGAGTTTGCTGCCGGTTTGCGCCAGGTCTTCGAGGAAGCGGTAGGCTTCGGGTCCCAGGTCGCCGATGCCGTAGGGTCCGGGCAGGCTGGTGGGGTGGAGGAGAATGCCAGAGGAGCGGGTGAGTGTCATGTTGCCTCTTTAAAGGATGGATTGATAAAGTTCGGCGTATTGTTGCGCCGATGTTTGCCAGGAGAAATCTTGCGCCATGGCGGTTCGTTGCATTTCCTGCCATTCTTCGGGTTGTTCGTAGGCGTTGAAGGCGCGGCGCAGGGAGGCTGCCATCATGGTGGGGGATGCCTGGGTGAAGAGGAATCCGCTGCGGCTGTCGGCGATGGTGTCTCGTAAGCCGCCGGTGGCGCGGGCGAGGGGGATGGCGCCATAGCGCATGGCTATCATTTGTGCCAGTCCGCAGGGTTCGTAGCGGGAGGGCATGAGGAAGAGGTCTGCTGCGCCGTAGATTTGGCGGGAGAGTTTGGCGTCGAAACGCAGGATGGAGGCGACCCGGTGATGGAAGTCTGCCTCCAGGGCGCGGGCGGCTTCTTCCAGTTGGCGGTTGCCGGTTCCGAGCAGGATGGCTTGCCAGGGGCGGTCGGTGACGAGGCGCAGGGCGTTGAGGGCGATGTCCACTCCTTTTTGCTGGTCCATGCGTGTGACCATGGCTAGGAGGGGGGCGTTGGGGTGTTCTGTTAGCCCAAATTGGGCTTGCAGGGCGGCTTTGTTGAGGCTGCGTTGTGGCAGGGTTTGGGGGGTAAAGGAGGCGGTCAGGCTTTTGTCGGCACCAGGGTCCCAGAGGGAGTAGTCTATGCCGTTGACGATGCCGGTGATTTTTTGGGGGTGGGCTTGCAAATAGGTTTCCAGCCCGTAGCCGTATTCCGGGGTCTGAATTTCCAGGGCGTAGGTGGGGGAGACGGCTACGATTTTATCGGCTGCCCAGATGCCCATGCCCATGGGTTGTCTGCAAGCCCAGGCGGGGTAACTTGGCTCTTGCACGGGGGGAACGCGGTAGGCTTGCAGGGCTTGTTCGGCTTCTGCGCCCATGTAACCCAGGTTGTGAATGGTGTAAAC